>CALYBE010000040.1 GCA_944393735.1 uncultured Clostridia bacterium | reverse complement strand
CCAGTTCTTAAATCAAATGGATTCTTAACAAGAGATCCACGTATGAAGGAAAGAAATAAATATGGTTTAAAGAAAGCAAGAAAAGCACCACAATTCTCAAAGAGATAAAATATCAAACCCTCGAAGTTTTCACTTCAAGGGTTTTTATTATGCCCTTAACAAGTCTAAATGATTCTCTCTTTCTGACCACGGAATTGTATTAACATCATAATTTTTAAATCCCTCTATTACTGTTGCATCAATTTTATTCTCGTCATTTAGGAATACTATTAATTCACTATTATTATCTCTTGTTTCTTTTGTATCATTCCACATAAAAATAGTATTTTGGAAATTTTGTTTATTAGGATTATTTATAACTTTACATAGTCTTTCAGGCTTATCTTTTGTTCGTTGTAAAAGATATTCATAAGAATATACAAATCCTGATTTGCCAATAAAGCTTACATCTTTGCTATAAAAAATTTCTTTACTATCTAGAAACTCTGTTACATCTTCTAAAAATATTGAAGCTACTTTGTTTTGAGAAAGCATAAACATATCATCAACATTTAGCATGGCTTGTATCAAAAATAAAATCTTTTGTGGAAAATCCTCTATTCCAGATTTAATAACTAATGCATTATCTTCTAGTTTAACATTATATTTGTTTAAAAAACTTTCTAATAATTGTTTTCTTTTAGTACTTTTTATATCAATTCCTGACATTTGCAAATTATTTATTATATATGAGTCATCTGTTAAAATAATTTCATCGTCTTTTTCTAATTTTGCATATACTTGTAAATAGTCATTATATCTATCTAAAAAAGGACTTGTAATTTCTAAATATTCGCCAATTTGATTAACTGATATTTCTTTTTCCAACCAATTAATATATTTTTCTTTCAACTTGATTGGGTCTAATAAATTATTCATTTTAGTTCCTCCTATAACTCTATTTGGTATAATATTCCATAATTATCTTGCAAAATATTAAACTTTTTAAAGAATTCTAAACAATATTGATATAAATCAGCATTATTTATATCAAAGGGAATTGCATCTCTCATTTCGTTAGTTTCGTTATAAATATGTAAGTGATTACCACAAATTTTTGTTCCATCTGAATTTATATGAAAAGAATTTGTAATATCTAATCTTAATAAGGGGATATTATTTAGATATGTTCTACCCTGATATGTACATTTTTCTTTATTGATTTTTCCTCTTCTTATACTTACAATAAATTTTGTACCTTCTCTTTTAGCATAAACATCAAATTCTAATTTAGCTCCCACTTTAGGAAATTCTAATGTTGTGTCTGTAACTCTTTCTTTAAGCATATCTATCAACTTTATTGCTTCTTCTGTGGTCATTTTAAAATTTTGATTATTGTTATTTAACTTTTCTTCGTCCATATTTAACCTCCAAACCATTGTTTTACAATTAAAAACTAATAATTCTTTTTTATATAACTAATTTTATTAAAGCTGATATATTTATTTTACAATTATTATATTACTATTATTAACTTAAAACAATATTTTTTAAAATTTTAATGCAAAAATTCGCTATGTCTATTTTAAAACATTTGTTTGTATTTGTCAATAGTATTTTTATTTTTTTGAAATTATAAAATCTTTTTTGTTTGCTAACCTTAAAAAAGCTCAAAACCTCGAAGTGAAAACTTCGAGGTTTTTTTATGTGCAACTAACTTGTTACACATGTAATCATAATAAAGTGGTTCTATATTAGATTAGAACCACTTTTTTGTATTACATCATGTTCATTGTATCTTCATATGTGATTCCATTTAAATTATAATAAGTTTCTGGAATATTTCCAATTATAACATGTTCAGCAATAATAACTTGATTAATAACTTGTTTATGATATTTCTTTAGAGGTGTAACAATTGACATATTACACTCAAAACTAACATAAATTCTATGCAAAGTTTGGTTTATGCCTTGTGCAATAAATTCACTTTTTATTTCTGTGTCTACTGTGCCAGTCATAGATACCTCTATAGGAATGTTTGGTCCAAAACCAGAAAGAAAGTATATTCCTGTTAAGTTCCCTAGTGTCATATCAATTTCTGCATCTTCTATGTTGTCAAATTCATGTTGAATTGATTCTGTTAATTCTGAGATTAAATTATTAATAGGCACTACATTTGATTCTATTACTGAAATGTTTCCATTTTCATCTTTTTCAATTGTGTATAGTTCTTCATATTTGTAGTTGTTCATTGCAATTGTTGATTGCTGGTTTGTTACTATTGTTGCAACAGATTTTACTTTTTCCTCACACATTGCATCAAATATAGGCTCTATATAGTCAAAATATTTATTTAGACAAAAAATTAATATTAGTAATATTATAATAAGCTTTATTGTTTTTCTTCTGAATTTTATGATTTTTATATTTGTCGTTTTTGTTTTATTAGATCTAGGCTTTAATATAAATCTTCTCCTAGAATAGATTTTAGCCATGTGCTGTTAATGTTATCGGCTCTTTTGCTCTTTTTAATACATATTTTGGAATATATATTTTTTCTCCGACATTTATTTTATCTGGATTTTCAATTCCATTTACTCTTACAATGTCATCAACAGTACTTCCAAACCTTTTGGCAATTTTCCATAAAGTGTCTCCTGCACGTACTACATATATTATTACACTATAATCTTCAAGGTTTTCTTCTTCTTCTTCTGTGATGTTGTCTATTACTGGTATTTCGGAATTCTGATATGTATCTGTTTCAAAGTTTAAATCTACATTTGCACTTACTACACCAGATTGGTTTACAAATTCTTGTGAGACAGTTTCTATTTGAGTATTTAGTCTGCTGTTGTTGTCTATTCCTTCTACTGTTTGCTCAAATGGAATATTTACTTTTTTGGTGTTTATTCCAACAGATGAATTGTCTGTGAATATTATTTCTAACTCGACTTCTCCCTCATACACCACTTTTCCATTTAGTCTGTTTTCTTTATTTATAATTGGGTTAATTGATGTATCTATTATTGTTCCTGTAGTTAACTCTGGTACATTTATTTTTTCTCTTATTGCACATGTGTTTTTCTTGCATTGTTTGTTTGTCATAGTTTTTAGCATTGTTGTTTGGAATTCGATTTTTTCACCTGGGCAATACATGTCTTGTATTACTTGAATTTCTTTTTCTTCATATGTCATACATGATATTTCTACTTCTAACTCAATATATACTGAATGTTCTTCTATAGAATTTGGCTTTATTAATATGTTTTTTATCATGTATGAGATGTCACATATATTTTCTTCTTTGATGTTTGGCATATCTATAAAGCCTACTAGTGGTAATCTTGTCTGTGTTGTACAAATTCTTCCTTCTTCTGTTAAGTATACTAATCTCACTTCAACTTCTGATTTTGCTAGTATTTTGTTGTAACTTATCTTAATATCTTTGTCTACAAGGCAGATTTGTGCATTTAGTATTTCTGCTAAGTTGTCTGTTGTGGGAATTGATATGTTTTCTTTTACATAGGTTTTGGTACTTCCTTCTCCTAGTAAAGAATTTATTTTCATAGTTTTTTTAAGTACTTGTATATTTGCATCATTTGTTCCTGTTATAATATTTGCTTCTTCTTTAGATGATACTTTTATTGTTAATTCTAGTGTTATTTTTATTCCTATTTTTCTTCCGTTTAGAATTTTACATTCTATAAATTTTATTATTGGCAATATATCTACACTCATTCCGTGTTGAAGGTCTTGAATGTTTATTGTTTCTGAAAAATCTAATCCAGTGTTTAAACCTCTTACATTGTCTTTTTCTCCATCTGCTAAATACATTATATATGTTAAGATGTTTCCATCTATTCTTAGCTTTCCTTCCATTATTTCTTTTTTGTATATACATACATTTCCATTTGCATTTATTGTGTTTAAAATATCTGGTTTTGAATCTGGTACTATCATGTCTCCTTGTATGATTATAGTTTCCTTTTTCTCACATACATTTTTATTTATTTTTAATGTTTCTTTTGTTATGTCCATAAATAAACCTCCTTATACTTTTTTATAAAGTATATGGAGGTTTTTCTAATTTTATGACTGATTGTATAAAAGATGAGCTGGCTCTGAATTGAGCCAGCCTTATTTTAAATTATTTATTTTTATTTTTTTTAACTGATGCTGTTAATAAAACTAATCCTAATCCTATGAATACTATTCCACATGCTGCAAATATTGTTGTTCCTATTCCTCCTGTTACTGGTAGTTGGAATCCTGCGCTGTTTTGGAAGTTTGCTTTATATATTGCATCTTCTTGTCCATCTACTACTCCGTCTGGTTCACTATCTGCAATTACTATTTCTGTATCAGATGTTGCTTTGTTGTATCCTTCTGGTGCTTTAGTTTGTGTTAATGTATATGTTCCTGTTGATAAACCAAGTATTTTTAAATGTCCATCTGCGCCTACTACTAATGTTGTTGAAGCTCCTCCTTCACCTTGATTTGCTAAGAAATATGTTCCATCAGCTGTTTTTGTGAAATATAATGGATCTGCTCCTGATTTAAGTGTAAATTCTGCTTTACCATTTTCGATTTCTTTATTTTGTTTGTCTACGTTTGTTATATCTGCTCCATATACATATACTGTAACTTTGTCTCCTCCTTCTTCTCCTTCGTCGCCTTCTCCTGGATTTGGTCCACTTGTTTGCCATCCATCTTCATATGGGTTATTGCTATAGTCTAAATATGCACTGTTTGATAAATCTAGTTCTCCTTCAAAGATTGATGCATCTTTCTTAAGTGTTGCACTATATCTTACTATTACTTGTTCATAATCTTTTATGTTATCATAAACAAAGTTGATAAGGAATGTTACTGGATCTCCTCCATTTGGTCTTTGAGCACTTTCTGTTGTTAATGTATAGTCTGTTCCATCTCCTGTTAATGGTGTCTCAGAACCACCTTTTTTACCAAATACTTTTATAGAGCCTGTATCAATTGTTAAACTATCACTTATTTTATCACTTATGTAATATTTTTTTGATACACTTGATTCTAAGTATTTTGGTACATCTCCTGTTATTTCATATTGAATTGGGTCTTTTGCTGTAATTGCTCCTTCATTTTTTATCTCTTTGCTTATTGTTGGGTTTGTTGCTTTTACTGTTGCTTCTTGGTCTTTTAATTCCCATTGTGAATTTTCTTGATTAAATTCTGGTGTTAAGTTTACTACTAATGGTGTATAAACTTTGTAACCATTTTCTATTAATATTAAGTATGTTCCCATTTCGCAATTTTCAAATGGAACTTGTTTATCTGTTGTTACTGGGTATGTTAATGTTCCATCAGATGTCTTAGTATATTTTGCTGATATGCTTCCTGCTTTTATTGCTGCTGCTAATTTGTCATAAAATTGTTCTGACAATGTTGAACTATTTACTGCTGCTACAAAAGAATCCATATTTGTATAGCTTGAATTTATGCTTTGAACTAATGGTTGTATATCACTAGCCCATGCATATGGTGTTGATTGTGGTACATCGTTGTCATAGTCATAATTTACTGTTGTTAATTGGTATGCTGATACTTTTACTCCAGCTTCTAGTCCTTTAACTGTGATTGTTGCTGTGTTAGTACCTTCTGTGATGCTAGCAAATGAATATGAGCTGAACATCGTAATTGTTAGCATTAGGCATACTACTAATGCTATGATTTTTGAAAGTTTTGTTTTTTCTTTCATTTGTATTCCTACCTCTCTCCACTTATTTTTTTCTCTACATAGCTACCTTTTAGTGATAGCTATGTAGATTTTCGGGTTTAAGTGGTTCCCCTTTTATAAAATTTTAAAACTTTAATAACTTTTTTATTGGCAAATCTAGGTTTTGCTCTTTTTTGCTTTTGACCTTTTATGTGTGGCCATTTTACACTTAGGTCTTTTAGCTTTTTATATTTATGTCTTTACTTTGGTTGTAAGTATTATTCTGAGTGCTTACCTTTTTTTGCTCTTGTTTTGCTTGTACTTTTTGTACTTCTTGTGCTTGATTTCTTTTTGTCTGATTTTTCTGCTTTTATTTCTTTTGTGCCTGTTCGCCTTGTAGTAGATTTTCTTGTTGAAGTTTTCTTCATGTTTGATTTATCTATACTTGGCTCTTCTATGTTTGCTTTATATATGTTTGTATTATTTATGTTTGTTCTTCTTTCTTGTCCTTCTTTGTTATGTCTTGCTTTATTACGTCTTCTATTTCTTAATCTTTGGCTAGATTTTACTCCTACTCCTACTAGTAGGAATTTTCTACTTAATAGTATTACTAGTCCTAGTGCCATTATTATTAGTCCTACTTGATATATGTTTTGGCTTCCAAAGCTTCCGCTCGTTGGGAAGTTGAATATTTCTCTATTTGGAAGTTGTAATTTTCCATCTTCTCCTATTGCTAATGCTGGTGGATTTCCTATTGCTGTGATTTTTAAGTCTGTTCCATTTACTGTTATTATTTGCTCATCACTTGTATCATACTCTCCATGCATGAATTCTATTTTCCATTGTCCTGATGCTATTAATCTTCCTGTTGCTGCTTTTGTTTCTACAAGTCTGTATTCTGCATTTATTGGTAAGTTTACTAAATTAACTTTTCCGTCTTCTTGAGTTGTATATGTGTTTACTTTTTCCCAATCATTTTGCCATGATGATTCATTTGTTGCTTTTATTAGTTCATCGTCTCCTACTGTACTTCCGTCTTTTTTCTTGAATAGTGTAAATTCTGTTCCTGCTATTGTTTCTGTTCTATCTTCTTCTGCTACTTTTGTGAAGCTTAGGTCTGCTGTTTTTAGACGATAGTAGAATGTTACTTCTATATTTCTATCTGGACAGTAGTCATATGGTGTAAAATGAATCGCTATATATGAACCATCACTAATTTTATAATCTCCGAAATCAACAGTTAAGTAATCTTTATTATCTACACTTAATTTATATGAATCTCCATTTACTATTTCATAAGCTGGGTCAATATTATCAGTCAAAACATAAGCAGTAGGTATAAAATAAGCAGTATCCAAGCCACCACCATACTGAGTAATTGTTTGAGTTTTATATGTTGTTCCATCTTTAAGTGGAACTTCTTGTGTTGTTCCTTCTATAAAACAATTTATTGTTAATGTATATTCTACTTGATTCGTATAATAATAATTTACCACCTGTCTTCCAGATTGGAATGTTCCTTCATAATTTTCTGGTATATAGTAATCTCCGTCATCTGGTACTTTTGATGTTCCCTCATACATTGAA
The DNA here is from genome assembly GCA_944393735.1 of uncultured Clostridia bacterium. Lineage (GTDB taxonomy): Bacteria > Bacillota > Clostridia > TANB77 > CAG-508 > CAG-269. Next base: position 5,398 of record CALYBE010000040.1, on the reverse strand, counting down.
TTTGTTATTAAATCATAATTTACACTTGTTATTGGTAAAGTTGTATATTTATCTCCTACACTTCCTGTAATTGTTTCAGAATCTTTAACTTTTTCAGTTGTTGCTTGTCCATCTTTCCATAAGTAATGGTTTACTTCTACAGTTCCTATTGTGTTACTAAATTCTACAGTTATGTGTTTATCTTCTGTTACATTTTCTAATATTGGAAGTGTTATTGTTCCATCTGCATTTGTTGAGTAATTTGTAAACTCTGTGCCATTTATTTTGATGCTTGATACTGAATAGCCTGTATTTGGTGTTATTTTTATTTCTTTTGTTGAGTTTTCTCCATATGTTACTTTTTCTATTTCAAGTGTTCCTTCTGAACCGTTTATGTTTCCTCCTGCTACTTGTGCTCCACTTTCATCATGTTTTACTACTTCAGTTGTAATTTTGAATGATTTTAATTTGTTTTCTATTTCTAGGTATTGGGTTTCTGGAATTGATGAAGAGTTAGTATAGCCTTCTACATATTCAGAAACTATAAATCCATTTGAGTTTCCTCTTCCATTGTCTATTATAATTCCATCTTTAACTTCTCCTGTATCATTAAATTTATAATTTGATGCATTTAATGTTGATGAGTTAAAATATCCTCCTGATACTATATTTCCATTTGTTGTCTCTGCTACTGCTTTTACACCTTCGTAGCCATCTCCATATAATCTGCTTGAATATGTTACACCTAATCCATCTGCTTTTATTACAAATCCATCAGATGTTCCTGAGCCTTGTACAGCAGGAAGATTATATTGTTTATTACCTGTTATTCCACCTTCTATTGTTATTGCATTGCTAGAATAACTCCATCCTCCAAATAGAAAGCCTTCATGAGAATTGAGAGATTCTGGAGTTACTTTTAAATCCGAAATATACACATCACCATTTCCATACAAAATACAAGCTAAAAATGGAGTCAAATAATAAGAATGCTTAACAATTCCAACTATTTGTGAATGATAATTATTGCCAGTTATATTTAAACCATAATCAATTTGGTCTTGATTTTTATTTCCATTTTGATCAAAAGCAATAAAATCCATAATCATATTTGTATTTTCTGTAGATTCCAACGCCATAATAATCTCATTATCAGAATCTATATCTATTGATGAAATCTCAGTAGCAGTATTATCAGATTGACCATAAATATTGCAAAAATCAATTGTTTGATTATTAAAATTAAAATCAAAAATAATTCCCTGACTTGATTTACCTTGAGCTACTGGATAAGATACAATATTTCTAGATTTATCTAATACTACTATATCTTGAGAAAGGTTATCACCACTATTTATTGAATTTAATGCAATAGCAATGCCATCTGCAGTATCTGTAATGTCTACTACCTCTATTGGAGATTCACTAGCAATCTGAGTTTCCCACCTCGCTGTATTACCATCCATGCTATACTGAATTATGAATACACCATCTTTGTTATTGATGTTAGGGGTAGACTCACCTGGTCTAGAAGGAACCATGGGTGGTCGTCCGCCAATAGCCCCACCGTATCCACTCCAGAGAGCAAAACTACTCCTAGTATAATATCCTACAATAGCAAGATTTCCTTCACTTGTTTCTACAACCGATATTGCCTCTTCATCTCGAGTTTCTCCATTCCTTGCGCCCCATATATAATTTCCGTCTTTGTCTAATTTTATTATTACAATATCTTTTTTTCCAAATGCATAATTAAAAGAGCCAGAAAGATTGTCTTTTTCTTCACCATCAAAATACACAGTATCACTTGATACATAACCAACTACTGCATAGCCACCGTCAGATGTTTGAATTATTTTGTTTAGGCAATCATCATCAGTTCCTCCTACTGTTTTTGACCATTTATAATTTCCATCTTTATCATATGCAACTATTATTCCATCTTTGCTTCCTTTTGAAACTTCTTCAACAATTCCGTCATTATTTAGGTCCACTCCATTTTGTGCTCCTGCAACTATATCTGTTGAATATTCTGTAAATCCTCCTGCTACTACTACTCCTCCATCATCTGTTGCTACTATTGAATTTACATAGTCCCAACCTTGGCCATTTATTGCATTTGCCCAACTATATGTTGGCAATACAGATGCATCTATTCCAAAATAATATGTTCTGTCTTCTTCATTTTCACTTAATTCATATTTTTCATCAACATATACTTCTACTGCTTTATATAATCCTTCTCTTAAGTTTGCTGTTATTTGTCCATTTTCATCTGTTGTTACTACATTTTTTTGTAATGTTTCATCCCATTCTCCTACTGTTTTTCCATCTGCATCTGTTACATATTCTCCATTTAAATCTGTTATTACAAATTTGGTTCCTGGTAGTGGAATTTTTTCTTGTGTTGTTCCATCTGTTGCATATTTAAATATTTTGAATATTTGGTTATCCTCAACTCCTATTTTTATTATAGGTGATGTTCCACTTGCATCTGTTATGTTTAGGTCTTGCATTTCTTCATCTATTACTCTTATTACGTCTTCGCCTTCTAATATATCAATTTTCAATGTTCCATTTTCTCTATATGCCTTAAACTTAAGTGTTGTTGGATCTACTGCATATCCTTCTGGTGCATATATTTCTGTTATTGAATATTCTCCTGTTATATATTTTCCGTCTACATATTCATATAAATCATCTATTGTTATTACTCCATTTGAGTCTGTCGTGTATATTTTTCCTGCTTCGTTTATTCCTTCTCCAACAATTATATATTGTGCTCCTTGTAGTACTTTGTCTTTATCTGTACTTTCTTCTTTTTCTCCTTTTGCGTATTTTGTTATTTGTAAACTATATGTTGGTATTTTTTCTATTTGCATGTTAAATTTTACTGTTGGAATTTCGTTGTTCGTCTCAATTGTAGGTGCTGATATTGTTCCATTTCCGTCTGAAAAATTTGTTACCTCAATTGTTCCATTATTATTTGTTAGTGTAAATTTAATTGGTTGTTGTAATACATAATATCCTGTTGAACTTACTCCTGTTAATGTGTATTCTTGGTCTAAGTATAGTCCTGAAATTAATATATTACCATTTACATCTGTTGTTAATATTTTTTCATTAAAGTCTCCACCTGTTAATGTGAATTTAACATTTTGCATTGGATTGTTATTGGCTTTATCTGTTACATTAATTGAAATTTTTGCCTTAACTTCATTTTCTATTTCTAGTTGTACTTTGTAATCTTCTCCACTATCTTCATCAGCTGTTATAACATTTGTTGTTTTTACAGTTTCATATGTTTCTTCTAGTTTTGCACTACTTCCTCTTTCTGGCACTATGTATAGATTTTCTGTTCCATCTGAACCTACTTCTGCATATGTGTAGAATTTTATTTCTTCTGTACTTAATGCATAATCATCTGTTGTTCTTGTTTCTCTTAAAATATAATTTTTTCCTTCTAGTAATCCTGTAAATGTTACTACTCCATTTGCATCTGTATATTCATATTTACTTGTACTTTGTCCTTCTTCTGTAAGTGTAAATCCTATTCCTTGTAATTTTTTATTTTTATCTTTTTGATATTTTATTATTTCTAAGTCAAATTGTTTTGGTATTATTTTAAATCCTAATTTTTCTGATCCTACTGATGATGTGCTATATTCTCCTCCACTTGCTGCTTGTACTGAATAATATACTGCATTTTCTGCATATGAATATGTGTCTGCTACTACATCTTTTGGTATTGTTACATTATATGAGAATTCTATAGTTTCTCCTAATGATAATGTATAGCTATCATCTAATACAATTAGGTATGTTTTTATTTGTGACCAGTCTTGAACATTTTCTGCTAGTGTCCAACCATTTGCTTTGCTATTTTCATCATTTGTTGGTCTTGCTTGTGTTGAGTAGTAATATGTTGCATGTGTTCCAATGCCTGATGTTACTGGAGTAATTCCTCCTTCTACCATTTGAGTTGAGAATGTTGAGCCTAAATCATTTCCTGTAATTACATATTGGTTTCCTTCAAATGGGATTACACCTTGGAATTTTATTTTTGATAAGTCTGATCCATAATTGTTTGTAGCTGTTACTGTGATTGTTGCTGTTTTTGGACCTTTACTTGTTTGTACTACTCCTGGTGCAAATGTTAGTTTATCTCCCTGTCCATAATTGCTTGCATATTCAGTTGTATTTAAACCTACTTCTGGTTGTAATGTTAATGTTGCTGTTTTGTAATTTATTTGTTCTGCTACATTTGAATCTCCATCCATATCATAAGTATCTGGTCCTGGATAGTAATAGTCTGCTGCTACTTCGTTTACTGCATATAATTCTATTTCTGGTTGTCTTTGTGGAATTCTTGGGTCTGGTGTTAAATTGCAATCTATTACTATTTCGTATAATTCTTCTACAGTGTTTTCTGTTAAGATTTTTATAAAATAGTTTCCACTTTCTTGATATAATTCATATGATAATATTTTTACTCTATTATTATTTATTGTTACACTATTTATTTCTGCATTTACTATTTCTGATGGTATTTTTACTAAAAACATACCATTTATCCAGCCTTGTCCATTATTAGTATTTGTTTCTGTTGAGATTGTAATTTTTTCATTATTTGTTGTTGCTTTTGTACTTATTGTATCTAAACTTAATCTTATATTTGCTATTGATGTTGGTGCAACATACATTGAGCCTATAGCTCCACTAAATGGCTGCTTTCCTCCATCTGGTTTTACTAAAACTGCTGATGGGCTATTATATATATATGAAAATTCATTAAATTCTTCTCTTGTGTAATGCTCTGTTATATATGTATCATCTACTAGTTTTATATTATATACATAAAGATTACTATCTGCATTCATTGCACTTGTTTCTACTCTTATATATTTTACTTTATTTTCATATATATATGGATTTGATGATGTATATGTGTTCCAATTGCTTGATGTAAATGTTTCTATAAGTTCATTTGTTTCGTCATTATATATTTTTAGCCATCCATCTGTTCCTAATGAATTATCTAATCCTCCAAAATAAACTCCTTTATTTGCTAAAAATTCTGACATTTGTATTTGCTTACCAGATGTTGTTTCTATATAATTTCCTTTTGTTTTATCTCCATCTGGCTTTTCTTTTATTGTTACACTTTTTGCAGAATTATCTGAAGATGTTTGAATTTGCCATGATACTGTATATGTATCATCTGGCTCTTCTAATGATATTCCATTATAAATTTTAAGTGGTTTTTCTTTTGATACTACATAAGATTGATATGGATTAAATACATAATTTCCAACTCCTATGTAAAATTTATAATCTTTTTTGGTATCACTTGAATAATTTATAGAAACTACTGAAGTATCTTCATTAGAAACATATGGATTTATAAAACCATCTTCTG
>CALYBE010000039.1 GCA_944393735.1 uncultured Clostridia bacterium | reverse complement strand
ATAGAAATACTATAATAATAAAAAAGTAGATATATTAACACTAATAAACGGAGAGAATCTTCTCTCCGTTATCTTTAGTGCGACAGGCATGTCGTTTAGCTAATCGGTGAAAGTCCGTAGTGGGGGTGGATATCGCCAACCATATAGAGAAGCACAAGCTATCCATCGTGAGGTGGAAGTGGAGGAAGTGTGTATCAAAATCATGGCTCGATGTACAAGAATTTGATACCAAGGCTGTATAAGAGGGTAAGGCTACTAATCAAGTCAAAGCCCAAAAGATATACGTAACCTTATGCAGTAAATCAAGCGAGTAAATGAGGAAAGTTAGACGACTTACCCTGTGAGGTCTTGTGGACGTAGAGTAGTTAGGAAACGACGAGGAGTACATAGAACAAAATACGGTCGAAAAAGGTTTATCACAAGACCAACACAGACGAAATATCTAGGATTTAGTTTTTGGATGTCAAAAGGTGGAAAATGGAAACCAAAACCACATTTAAAATCATATCAAAAGTTGATAGGAAAACTAAAGCAACTAACAGACAGAAGCTGGAGTATAAGTCTAGATAACAGAATAAAGAAAATAAATTATTTGATAAGAGGTTGGATAAATTACTTTAGAATAGCAAATATGAAAAACAAAATAAAAGAAATTGATGAACATGTAAGAACAAGAATAAGAGTAATAATCTGGAAACAGTGGAAAAAGATAGGTAAAAGGCAAAAAGCACTAGAGCAACTAGGAATAGAAACAGAATTAGCTCATAATATAGCTTGTTCTAGAAAAGTGTATCAATTAATTTGTAAGACGAACTGGCTGAAATTTGCGATTAATATAGAGAGGTTAAGAAAAAGAGGTCTAGTATTTCTACTAGACCAATATACAAAAGTACATATTGAATGTACAAATTGAACCGCCATTTGCGAGAACCGCTTGAGTGGTGGTGTGAGAGGGGAGAAATTCATTAAGAATTATCCTCTACTCGATTATAATAGGAAAGTAACACTTTCCTATTATATAAAAAGCTACAATCGCTAGCCCTTTGAGATTTTCTCCTTACAGTCGAAAACTCAAATCGGGCGAGAACAAATTAAAGAAAATCGAAGATTTTCTTATTTGTTCTAAATTAGAAAACACTACATTTCCCATTCAAAACAATATATTTTAAAATTATTATATGAAAACAGGAAAAAATTTGATATAATACAATAAAAATCTATTCATTTAAATACTAATTGAAAAAGAAAAGAGGCTAAACGTGGAAGAAAAAGAAGGAATACTAGAAGAAATAATATATCAAAATGAAGTAAATAGTTATACAGTAGGAATTTTCAGAACAGAAGCTGAAGAATTCACAGTTGTAGGTTATTTGCCATTTATAAATAAAGGAGACAGTTTAAAAATAATAGGAAAGTTTGTAGAACACAGAGATTATGGAGAGCAGTTTAAAATAGAAACCTTTGAAAAACTTATGCCACAAACATTAGAAGCATTAGAAAAATATTTAGCAAATGGAAATGTAAAAGGAGTAGGACCAGCAACAGCAACAAAAATAATAAAAAAATTTGGAGAAGAAACAATACAAGTACTAAAATTTGAGCCAGACAAACTAGCACAAATAAAAGGAATAAGCCATGACAAGGCCCTAGAAATATCAGAAAGCTTTATAGAAAACTGGGAAGTATGGCAAATAGTAGGCTTTTTGGAGCGATTTGGTATAGGAGCAGAAAACGCAAAAAAAGTCTATGATATGTTAGGAGTAAATGCAATATCAGAAATAGAAGCAGACCCATATATTTTAATAGAAATATCAAGAGGTGTAGATTTCAAGCAAATAGACAAAATGGCAATAGAACTTGGAATCCAAAGAGAAAACCAAAAAAGGATAAAAAGTGGAATAAAATATGCATTAATAAAAATAACATATAATGGACATTGTTGTACATTAAAATCAAATTTAATAGAATATGTTGAGCAACTTTTAAATGTAAATGAAGTAATTATAGAAGAAGGAATTATTAATCTAAGAGCTAATAAAGATATAGTAATAGAAGACAGAGATGGTGAAGAATGGGTTTATTTATATAGTTTTTATAATGCAGAAAAACAAATAGCAGAAAGAATAATAAAATTACAAAAAGCAAAAATTGTAAAAAAAGTAAGTAATATAGAAAAAGAATTAAAAATGGTTGAAGAAAAAACAGATATGTTATTATCAGAAAAACAGAAAGAAGCTATAAGAGCAATAAATGATAATAATGTAACAATAATAACAGGAGGACCAGGAACAGGAAAAACAACAATAATAAAAAGCATAATAGAAATATATAAGAAAAAGAAATACAAAATAGTATTATGTGCACCAACTGGAAGAGCTGCAAAAAGAATGACAGAAACTACAGGAGAAGAAGCAAGCACATTACACAGATTACTAGAAATAGGAAAAGTAGATGAAGAATCATTATTCAAAAAAGAAAGTGAATATAAAGGAACACCAATAGATGCAGACATAATAATTGTTGATGAAGTATCAATGGTAGACATGTTCATAATGAGTTATTTATTAGATTGTATATATTTAGGAACAAAGCTAATACTAGTAGGAGATAGTGATCAATTACCTTCAGTAGGACCTGGAAGTGTATTACAAGATATGATTTCATCTGAGCGAATTACAACAGTTCACTTAGATAAAATCTTCAGACAAGCTGCAAGAAGTAAAATAATAGTAAATGCACACAGAGTAAATAGTGGAAAGAAATTTATTGAAAAAGATGATCCAGAATTAGAACCTGACTCTAATCAGGATTTCTTCTTCATAAAAGAAAATAATCAAGAAAAAGTATTAGAGCAAGTTTTATCATTATGTAATGGACGTTTAAAAAAATTTGGAGATTATGACTTCTTCCAGAGTATACAAGTATTATCACCAACCAAAAAAGGAATGCTTGGAACAAAAGAAATGAACAAATCATTACAGCAAGAATTAAATCCACATAGAGAAGGAGAACCAGAAAAAGCAAGTATGGGTGCAATTTTCAGAATTGGCGATAGAGTGATGCAGATAAAAAATAATTATGATATGTATTGGGAAAAGCAAGATGCAGATTCTTTAGAAGTAGGAAATGGAGTATTTAATGGGGAGACAGGAACAATAACAAATATAAGTGAAAAAGAAAAAAACATTACAGTAAAATTTGATGATGAAAAAGTATGCTGGTACGAATTTAATGAATTAGAACAAATAGAACATAGTTATTGTATAACAATACACAAAGCACAGGGAAGTGAATTTGATGTTGTAATAATGGTTGTTCCACAGGCTGCACCAATGCTATTAACTAGAAACTTACTATATACAGGATTAACTAGAGCAAAAAAATTATTAATTGTTATTGGAAATGATAGAGTAATTGACTATATGATACAAAATGTAGATAGTAAAAAGCGTAATACAGGCTTAGAATATAAGTTAAAAAACCTATATTAGTTTTAAAACATAAATAATATTAAAGTAATAACATTATACAAGAAGTGTATAAAAAATCCACAAATTGCAAATAATAGAAGAAAAATGCAAGGAGTGGATTTTTTTGAGAAAATATCAAAAATTAAACATAGAAGGAGCCATACTAGATGAAGAACAATTAGAAAAACACTTAGAAAAAATGGCAATGCAACATACCTTGAAAGTAAAATCTAACAAATCAACATATCCAATACCACAAATGTTAGAAAATTACTATACAATAAAAACAGTATATAACTTATTAAATGAACATATAAAATTAAAGATAAATATTCACCCAGCAGGAGAGTGGATATTAGATAATTTTTATATAATAGAAGAAGTTGTTAGGCAAATAGAAAAAGAAATGACAATAAAAAAATACACAGATTTTGTAGGAATTCAAAATGGAAAATATGCTGGGTTTGCAAGAATATATGTATTAGCAACTGAAATAGTTGCATACACAGACAGTAAAATAACAGGAGAAAACTTAGAAAAATATCTGCAAGCATATCAAACTAAAAAAACTTTAAATATGGAAGAAATATGGAACATAGGAATGTTCTTGCAAATAGCAATAATTCAAAATATTGCAGAAATCTGTGAAAAAATTTATAATGCACAAATTCAAAAATACAAAGTAAAAAACATAATAGAAAGATTAGTTGAAAAAAAGGAAAAAGACGAGCTTAAATATAATCAAATATCAGTCACAAAACTAAAAAACAATGAGTTTAAAGACATGAGGTATGCTTTTATAGAATATATGTCATACTCTTTAAAAAAATATGGAAAAAAAGCATATAGATATTTAGATATATTAGAAGAGGAAGTCGAAAAAACAGGAATAACAGTATCTGATGCGATACAAAAAGAACATTTTGATGCAGCAATAAGTAAAATCACAATGGCAAACTGTATAACAAGTATAAAGAAAATTCAAAGAATTAATTTCTTAAAAATATTCCAAAAAATTAATGGAGTAGAAGAAATTTTAAACCAAGACCCTGCAGGAATATATGAAAATATGGAATATAACACAAAAGAATATTATAGAAATACAATAAAAGAAATAGCAGAAAAAATGCATATGTCAGAAATTTATATTGCAAAAAAAACAATTGAACTTTGTAAAACAGAAAATAATACGGAAAAAGAAAAACATATAGGATATTATTTAATAGATAAAGGAAAAAATAAATTATATCAAAAATTAGATTTTAATCAAGAAAAAATAAGTAATAATTCAAAAGTCAAAATATATATTTTATCAATAATAACATTTACAGCACTAATTTCAATACTTTTATCGCAAACAGTATCAGACAATTTTGTGACATACATTATAACATTAATTTTTTTAATAATTCCAGTTTCAGAACTTGTAATACAAACAATTCAATACTTGTTAGGAAAAGTTGTAAAACCTAAAGTAATTCCTAAAATGAACTTTGAGAAAGGAATAGATAGTCAAAATGCAACATTTGTAGTAATCCCTACAATAATAAAATCAAAAGAAAAAGTGCAAGAATTATTTAAAAAACTAGAAGTATTTTATTTAGCTAATAAGAGTGAAAATTTGTATTTTTCTGTATTAGGAGATTGTTCAGAAAGTAATTATAAAGAAGAAAAATTTGATGAAGAAGTTATAAATGAAGGCTTAAAACAAACAAAAATCTTAAATAAAAAATATCAAAATAATAAATTTCCAATTTTCCATTTTATATATAGAGAAAGAAAATTTAATAATAAAGAAGGAAAATATTTAGGATGGGAAAGAAAAAGAGGGATGTTAACACAATTTAATGAATATATCTTAAAACATGAAAAAAACAAATTCAGAATAAATACTATAGACCAAGAAATTTTGCCTAAAATAAAATATGTAATTACATTAGATGCAGATACAGATTTACCATTAAATACCGCATTTGAATTAGTTGGAGCAATGGCACACATTTTAAACAAACCTGAAATAGACGAAAATAAAAACATTGTTGTAAATGGACATGCACTTCTGCAACCAAGAGTAGGAATAAATCTAGAAGATAGTAACAAAAATATATTTACAAAAATTTTTGCCGGAGCAGGTGGTATAGACAATTACACAAATGCAATATCAGACACATATCAAGATAATTTTGAAGAAGGAATTTTTACAGGAAAAGGTATATATGATGTAGAAGTATTTTCAAAAGTTCTAAAAGATGAAATTCCAGAAAATAGAGTATTAAGCCATGATTTGCTTGAAGGAAATTATTTAAGATGTGGCTTAGTAACAGATATAATGTTAATGGATGGATATCCTGCAAAATATGCAAGTTTTATGAATAGACTTTCACGTTGGACAAGAGGAGACTGGCAAATTGCAGGTTGGATAACTAAAAGTAAACTAAATTTATTATCAAAATTCAAAATATTTGATAATTTAAGAAGAAGTTTATTTGAAGTTTCAATAATTATATTAATTATATGGATTATATTTGGGTTGCAAAATTCAACTTGGTTAATCTGGATAAGTTTACTAATAGCTATTTACCCATTTCTACTAGAAATGCTTGATAGAGCATTTTCAAGGAAAGAAGGTGAAAAAAAGCAAAAAACTTTTACTACTCATATAAATGGGTTTAAAGGAGCAATATGCAGAGCTTTTCTCACATTAGGCTGTTTACCACATAAAGCTTATGTGGAATTTGTAGCTATTACTAAGACAATTTATAGATTAGGCATTTCTCATAAAAATCTATTAGAATGGATGACTTCAGAAGAAGCCGAAAAACAGTCACAAACTGATTTACCAACTTATTATAAAATGATGCTAATAAATGTAATAATAGGAATTTCTGCAATAGTTATTTCTTTTATAACCAAAAGTATAACTTTATCAGTTCTTGGTTTTTTATGGATAATCACTCCTTACATTATGTGTAAAATAAGTGAAATACCTGTTTTTATGAAAAATTTTGAAATATTAACAGAAAAAGAAAGGGAATATGTAAAAGAAATTTCTCAAAAGACATGGCAATTTTTTAAAGATTACATTACACCTGAAAATAATTATTTAATGCCTGATAATTATCAAGAAAGTAGAAAAGAAATAGTAGTGTCTCGAACTTCTTCGACAAATATAGGACTTTCATTACTTGCTGTAATTTCAAGCTATGACTTAGGATTTGAAAATTTAGAAAATACCATAAAATTGTTAAAAAACATTATAAATATAATTTATGAACTCCCAAAGTGGAATGGACATCTATATAATTGGTATGACATAAAAACCAAACAACCACTTATTCCACGATATGTGTCAACAGTTGATAGCGGTAATTTAGTAGGATATATGTTTACAACAAGAGCTTTTTTACAAGAGATTTCTAGTCAATATGAAAGATTACAAGAAGAATTTGAAAAAAGTCAAAAAAATTTAAATAATAATATAGATATATTAGAAATTCAAGATTTAATTCAAAAACTAAATAGATTGATAGAAGACACAGACTTCAAAGTATTATATAGTGAAGAACAAAGATTATTTTCAATAGGTTTTAATATAGAAGAAGGAAAACTAACAGATTCATATTATGATTTACTAGCATCAGAAGCAAGACAAGCAAGTCTAGTTGCAATAGCCAAAAAAGATATTTCACCAAAACATTGGAATAGCTTAAGTAGAACAATGACAGTTTTAAAAAAATATAAAGGGTTAATATCATGGTCAGGAACAGCATTTGAATATTTAATGCCAAATATAAATGTAAAAAGATATAAAGGAAGTCTGCTAGACGAATCTTGTAAATTCTTAATAATGAATCAAATAGAATACAGCCAAAAACTAGGAATACCATGGGGAATTTCAGAATCAGCTTTTAACTTAAAAGACTTACATTCAAATTATCAATATAAAGCCTTTGGAATTCCTTGGCTCGGGCTAAAAAGAGGACTTGAAGATGAAATGGTTGTTGCAAGTTATGGAAGTATATTAGCAATATCAGATGTACCTAAAGAAGTTGTAGAAAATTTAAAAGAATTAGAAAAACAGCAAATGTATGGAAAATACGGATTTTATGAATCAATAGATTATACTCCAGAAAGGCTTCCGAAAGGAAAAAAATACGAGACTATAAAAACATTTATGGCACACCATCAAGCTTTAATATTACTATCAATAAATAATTTATTTAATGAACAAATTCTTCAAAAAAGATTTATGCAAAATCCTGAAATTCAAGCAGTAAGTATATTATTACAAGAAAAAATGCCAGAAACATTTATTATAACGAAAGAAAATAAAGAAAAACCAGAAAAAATAAAATACCAAGATTACGAAAATTATAGTATAAGAGAATATACTAAAATAGATGAAAGAATTATTAGAGGAAATGTAATAGGAAATGAAAAATATACAGTAGCAATAAATCAAAACGGTATTGGAGTAAGTAGATTTGAAGACAATTTTATAAACAGATATAAAAAAACAGATGATTATAAACAAGGAATACTTATGTATGTAAAAGATATACAGTCAAATGAAATATGGTCTACAACTGGAGAAGATAATTGCGATAAATTCAAAATAGATTTTATGCCAGATAAAAGTCAATTTGAAAAAGAAAAAGGAAATGTAAAAACAAAACTCGAAATTACTGTAGATGCAAATGAGCCAGTAGAAATAAGAAGATTGGAGATAAAAAATGAAAGTGAAGAAGAAAAAATATTTGAAGTAACAGGATATTTTGAACCAGTTTTATCAAGAAAAGAGCAAGACTATTCACATCAAGCATTTAATAATTTATTTTTAGTATTTAAATATAATGAAGAATTAGATGCAATTTCTATAAAACGCAAAAACAGAGAGACCAATAAAAAAGAATTACACTTAATTGCCAAAATGCAAACAAATTGTGAAAAAATAGGAGAAACTGAATTTGAAATAAGTAAAGAAAAATTTATAGGAGGAAACAATTTAGGAATACCTAATGCAATTAAAAATTCATCACCATTATCAAAAAAAATTGGACTTACAACAGAGGGAATAGTAGCATTGAAAAATACAATAAAAGTAAAGTCAAAAGAAAAAGTGTATATAGATTTTATAATATCTGCCGAATATGATGAACAGGTTGCAATTCAAAATATTGAAAAATATAAAATTGTTGAAAATGTTGCAAGAGAATTTGAAATAGTAAAAGCTAAAGTTGATGCAGAATCAAGCTATTTAGAAGTAAAAGGAAAAGATATAGATATTTATCAAACAATAGCAACATATATGATATTTGACAATCCATTAAAAATGACTAAAGAATTATCATATAAAGTGTATAAACAGTCTGAATTATGGAAATATGGAATATCTGGAGATTTACCAATTGTAACAGTAACAATAAAATATATAAATGACTCATATGTAGTAAAACATGTTATAAAGATGTATGAATATTTGAAAACAAAAAATATAAAAATGGAACTTGTTATAATTGATGAAGAAGATTATAGTTATGAAAATTATGTAAGAGATGAAGTTGAAGGAGTTGTTTTAAATAGTCAATTAGCATACATGAAAAATATTTTTGGTGGTATATTTGTACTTTCAAAAAGTGAAATGAACATTCAAGATATTAATTTAATAAAATTTGTATCAACTATAGTAATAGACAGCCACTTAGGAAGTTTAGAAAATATTATAAAAGATATGGAAGATGAAATACTTGACAATTATAGAACAATAGAGCCATCAGACGAACTTATAGATGAAGAAGATAATACACAAGAAATAGATATTTTAAGTAATACACAAAACCTAAAATATTATAATGAATATGGTGCATTTTCCGAAGATGGAAAAGAATATTTGATAAAAATAAATAAAGAAACAAAACTTCCTGCAACATGGAGTCATATTTTGGCAAATAAAAATTTTGGAACAGTAGTAACAGAATCAAATGGAGGATATTCATGGTACAAAAATAGCAGATTAAATAGAGTAACAAGTTGGCATAATAGTAGTGCTGTAAATATTCCTTCTGAAGCAATTTATTTAAAAGATGAAGATAATGGTAGAATTTGGTCACCAACAGCAATGCCTATGCCAGATAATAAAAATTACAATGCAATTTTTTGCTTCGGATATGCAAAATATATTCATGCTAGTGATGAAATAATTCAAGAATTAGAAGTATTTGTACCACAAGAAGATAGTTGTAAAATTAATATTTTAACTTTGAAAAATACTGCACCAAAAAAGAAGAAAATAAAAATTGTTTATTACGTAAAACCAGTTATTGGAGAAGATGAAATCAAATCTAATGGATATATAAAATTACAGTATGAAAAAAACTCAAATGTTTTAATTGCTAAAAATTTATATAATATGGATGAATTTACAAATATTATTTATGTATCAAGTAGTGAAAAAATAGAAAATTATACTGGTAATAAATCAAAATTCATGGGAAAAGGTGGAATTTGCAATCCAGATGGTTTGCATTATATGAGGTTGGACAATGATAGTGGAATAGGTAAAAATTCGTGTATAGCCATAGAATTAAAAGTAGAAATTGAAAGTTTTTCAGATAAGAAAATATCGTTAATTCTAGGGGCAGAAGAAAATATGATAGATGCAAAAGATATTGCATATAAATATTCGAAAATTCAAAATTGTAATATTGAGATGGGAAAAGTTAGAAATAAATGGAATGATATTTTAGGAAAAGTTCAAGTTAATACACCATATGAATCTTTAAATATAATGTTAAATGGATGGATTATGTACCAAACTTTAGAAAGTAGATTATTAGGAAGAACTGGTTTTTACCAATCTGGAGGAGCATTTGGATTTAGAGACCAATTACAAGATACATTTTCGAGCAAATACTTAGACCCTAACATTTTACGAAATCAAATTATATATCACAGTAAACATCAATTCTTAGAAGGAGATGTAGAACATTGGTGGCATGAAGAAAATAGTAGAGGAATTAGAACTAGGTTTTCAGATGACTTATTATGGCTCCCATATGCAGTAATACAATATATTTCATATACAGGTGATTATAGTATTTTAGAAGTTAAAACACCATATTTACAAGGTGAGTTACTAAAAGAAAATGAAACAGAAAGATATGATAAATATTTGCCAAGTGATATAGAAGAAACAATTTACGAACATTGTAAAAGAGCAATTGAAAGAGGATGCAATTTTGGAGAAAATGGACTTCCTAAGATTGGAATAGGAGACTGGAATGATGGATTTAGTAATATAGGTCCAAAAGGCAAAGGAGAGAGTGTTTGGCTAGGATTTTTCTTATACCAAATATTAAGAGAGTTTGCAGAGATTACTAAAACTCATGAACCTAAATTTGATATAGAGACAAGCAAAAAATATACTGAAATAGCAGACAAATTAAAAGAAAATTTAAACAAAAATGCATGGGATGGCAGATGGTATAAAAGAGCTTTTGGAGATAATGGAGAAGTTTATGGTAGTATGGAGAATGAAGAATGTAGAATAGATAGTATAGCACAAAGTTGGTCAATTATATCAGGTGCAGGAGAAGAAAATAAAACAATTAGTGCAATGGAAAGCTTAGAAAATCATCTTGTTGACAAAGAAAATGGAATAATTAAATTATTAGATCCACCTTTTGAAAAAGGAAAGCTAGAACCAGGCTATATAAAAGCATACTTACCAGGAGTTAGAGAAAATGGAGGACAATACACACATGCTGCTATTTGGGCGGTTATTGCAGAAACAATGTTAGGAAAGGGAGATAAAGCAGTTGAATGGTATAGAATGATTAATCCTATTGAACATGCTCGAACAAAAGAAGCGGCAAATAAATATAGAGTTGAACCATATGTTATTGCAGCAGATATTTATGGTGCACAAAATTTAGCAGGTTCCGGAGGTTGGACTTGGTATACAGGTTCAAGTAGTTGGTATTATTTAGCTGGAATACAAAATATTCTTGGATTAAAAATATATCATAATACTATGAGTATAGAACCTTGCATTCCTAAGAATTGGGATGGTTTTAGTATGCGCTTTAAATTTGGAGAAAGCATTTATAACATTAAAGTTAATAATATTTCTAAAACCTCAAATGAAGTAAATAGGGTTTTTATGAATGGTATAGAGATTGAGAATAAGATTGTTCTCGATGGTTCAGGAAAAATTTTTAATGTTGAAGTTGAGATGTAAATAAACAAAATACTGCTATACACATAGGAAGAGATTTAGTATTCTAAAAATAGTTACTACTCAAAAAGGCATTTTATTGTTAATACACTTGCAAATTTATGTAAAATGATGTATAATGAAAGATGTGGGAATTTTCTTTTTTTTGGAAACTTTCTCAAATTAATTAATAGGAAGGTGAAAATTTACTACAACTTGTCCGAAAAACATTCTAAGCAATTGAAAAAAGAGAGGATGCTAAAACACATGACAAGAGAAGAATTGGAAAAAGCAATGAGTGAAAACACGCCAGTATTGATTGATGGAAACCAATGTTATTGGAACAATAAGGAAAGACTTTTGTCGATCTATGCAGAAGATTGGAAAGGAATTCTGAAAGAAGAAGAGTTTGGGGAAAACATTCCCAAAGATATTACAAAATTTCCGACGTTTGTATATCGAACTTTGAGTGCCCCATTTGAGGCGCTAGTAATAGCAAAAGACGAAGATGGAAAGTTCATCTTCTCACGGAAGGCTTATCTTAACGAACAGAAAGATAAGTTAGAGTTAAATAAAATATATCAAGCGAGTGTAATAAACGTTGTCAGTTGGGGAGTCTTCTGTAAAGTTGACGAAGCAACTGTCTTGGTACCGGCGAAGGAGTTTAGTAGGTGCTTCTATAGTGACATGAGAAATGTTGCTAAGGTTGGGATGAATTTCCCAATAATGATAATTGCAAAAAAGCAAACTGACGATGGCAACATATTTGTCACCGGAAGTAGAAAATTGGGAATCATGAAAAGAGACTACAACCAATGGGACATTGTTTCTGTTACAATTGGAAATAAAGTCTCTTGTGGTGATGGATATTACTGCGAGGTGGATCCGACCACTAGTGGAATAGTAGATGCCCCAGGGAAGCAATACGAAGAGGGTAGGCATGTGATTGCATACATCAAGAAAAAGAATGATAGAGGTTATA
>CALYBE010000038.1 GCA_944393735.1 uncultured Clostridia bacterium | reverse complement strand
ATGATGACTGACCTCTGTATGGAAAACAAACTCAATAAGAGCCTATGAACCTTGTCAGGTCCGGGAGGAAGCAGCAATAAGTAGATACTTTTATGTGAGCATTGTTTTCCATAGAGAGATTGGTACTCACACCATTTTTATATAAAAAACAATGTATAGAAATGATATAAAGGATGTGATAATATGGGGTACACAGCTCTTTATAGAAAGTTCAGACCACAAACATTTGCAGAAATGGTAGGGCAGGAACATATTACAAGAACTTTAAAAAATCAAATTATTGCAAATAGGGTTGGTCATGCATATTTATTTACTGGAGGAAGAGGAACAGGAAAAACAACATCAGCTAAAGTATTAGCAAGAGCAATAAACTGTTTGAATCCGAAAGATGGAGAGCCATGTAATGAATGTGAAATTTGCAAATCTGCCATTTCAGGTTCATTAACAGATATAGTAGAAATGGATGCTGCATCAAATAACAGTGTAGAAGATATACGTTCAATTAGGGAAGAAGTAAATTTCTTACCAACAAAAGCAAAATATAGAGTTTATATAATAGACGAGGTTCATATGTTATCGCAAGGAGCTTTTAATGCTTTATTAAAAACATTAGAAGAGCCACCGGAACATGTTAAATTTATCTTAGCAACAACTGAACCACAAAAGTTACCTGCGACAATTTTATCAAGATGCCAAAGGTTTGATTTCAAGAGAATATCAAATGAAGATATAATCAAAAGACTAAAAATTGTAACAGAAGAAAGTAATATACAAATTTCAACACAAGCTCTAAATATAATAGCATCACTATCAGAAGGAGCAATGAGAGATGCATTATCAATATTAGAAAGATGTGTCCAAGATGGAGAAAATAGTATAGATGAAGATAAAATAAAAGAGCTTGTAGGAATTCCAAAAATTACATATATTCATAGCATAGCTGAGGCGATAATAGAATATAATATTGATGAGGCTATGGAAGCAATAACGACAGTTTTAGAAGATGGAAAAGACTTAAATAACTTACTTTGGGAAATTATAAAATACTTCAGAGATATTTTGATGGTAAAAACTAATCAAAAACTAACTATGTATAATGAAACTGATTTAGCAAACTTAAAAAACTTATCAGAAAAAATTTCCAAAGAAAGAGCTATTCACTTAATTAGTGAATTATCAAAACTTGAAAATGATATGAAATTTTCAACACAAAAACTAATAGTATTTCAAGCAGGAATAATCAAATTATGTGATAAAGGCATTGAAGAACCAAATAACACAAATACTAGCGGAGGAAATAGTTTGCCAGGAGCAGATATATATGCAAGACTTGATAAGATAGAAAATTATTTAAGAACAGGTGGTGGAATGCCTAGAGCACAAACTATTTCTAACAAGCAACCAAATGTTATGCCTAAGCAAAGTTCACTCGAGTCAGGAACAGAAACAATTGCGGGAATATGGAAAAACAGCAAACCTGCACAATATTGGAAAGATATTGTAAATAATTTGAAAACAACTGGTAAATTAGTACTTTATACAAATTTAATAAATACCAATGCAGTAGAAGTAAATGATATGACTGTTGGAATTCAATTTCCTGGAGGAATAACTCCATTTGGAAAAACCGTTTTAGAAAAACCGGAAAATAAAAACGAGTTAATTAGGCAAGTTTCAATTGCATGTGGTAAACAAATGCATATTCAATATATAGATACTAAACCACAAACTCAAGAAATGAGTGAAGAACAAGAATTATCAAAATTTGCAAATGGTTATGATATTCCATTTGATGTTGTAGACTAGAAAGAAAGGAAGGATATATAAAATGTCAAAAAGAGGAGGATTCCCTGGAATGGGAGGATTTGGTGGAATGAACATCAATAGTCTAATGAAAGAAGCAAAAAAAATGCAAGCAGATATAGAAAAATCACAAGAAGAGCTTGCTGCAAAAGAATTTGAAGCGTCAGCTGGAGGAAATGCTGTAACCGTAAAGGTTAATGGACAAAAACAAATTTTAGAATTAAAATTACAAAAAGAAGTTGTAGATCCAGAAGATATAGAAATGTTGCAAGATTTGATTGTAACTTGTGTAAATCAGGCATTTAAACAAGTTGATGATGCACAAGCTGCATCAATGGGAAAATATAATATACCAGGATTAATGTAAATAAGGAGCAGATAATATGTCATCATTATATTCACCATCAATAGAAAAGCTGATAGAAAGCTTTGAAAAATTGCCAAGCATAGGAAATAAAACAGCTGCAAGACTTGCATTCTATATTTTAAATGCATCAGAAGAAGAAACAAACGAATTTGTAAATTCAATAATAAATGCAAAAAAGAGCTTAAAATATTGTAGTATATGCTGGAATATATCAGACACAGATCCCTGTCCAATTTGTGCAAATCCTAAAAGAGACAAAACACAAATATGTGTTGTCGAAGATGTTAGGGATATAATAGCAATGGAAAAAACACATGAATTTAAAGGAGTGTACCATGTTTTACATGGTTCAATTTCTCCTATGAATGGAGTAGGTCCTGATGATATAAAAATAAAAGAATTGTTATCAAGGCTTATGGATGGACAAGTTAAAGAAGTAATTTTAGCAACAAACCCTAGGGTTGAAGGAGAAGCAACAGCCATGTATTTATCAAAATTGATTAAACCTTTAGGGATTAAGGTTACTAGAATTGCTCACGGTATTCCTGTTGGAGGAGATCTTGAATATACAGATGAGATTACTCTTACAAAGGCCTTAGAAGGAAGAAGAGAAATATAAAAGATATTTATTTAGATGCTGAGATTATACCTAAATTATCTCCAAGAGCACTAAAAAAAGAAGCCAAAATGTCAATTTCTTTATCATCAAATTCTTCACTAATAAGAATTGCAAGAGAACTAGCTAGAGCTATCCAACTACAAGCAGAACAAGAATTATTAGTAATATTCATAAAAGCCACCTCATAATAGTATATGAAGTGGCTTTTATAATTGTTATGATTCATAAAAAAATAAAATTTTCTAAACTATAAAAATAGCTTATCCTCAAAATATAAGTAAAATCAACTATTTTCTTTAGAGCTATCTCCAAGTAAAATTTTACAAATGTCAAATGTAGAATTTCTTTTAGATATCAATTTTGCATGTTCTTTCATATCATTCAATTTATCAGGACTGGAAAATAAATTATCCAAAATCTGTTCAACATTATCATCTTTTTTTATCCAAATAGCAGCTTTATTTTCTGTAAGATAAGTAGCATTTTCTTCCTCTTGACCAGGAATCGGATTAATAATTATTATAGGTAAATAAGAGGCTAAGCTTTCTGAAATAGTAAGACCACCAGGCTTAGTAACTACTAAATCTGTAATACTCATTAATTCTGGAACTTGATTTGTATATTCTATAATTTTTACACAATCTTGTTTATGAGTATCTTCTACTAAATTTTTAAAAGCTTCTTCCATTCTTAAGTTTTTACCTGAAATAGCAACAATTTGTATAGGATATTTACTATAAAGAAAAGCTTTAAATATATTAAGTGTTTGAGTTTTCCCTAGTCCAAATTCACCACCACCAAAGAAAAGAATAGTCTTTTTATCAGAAGACAAGCCAAACTTATTTAAAATAGCAATTCTATCATAATTTTTTAAAAATCTACTCGAAATAGGAATACCAGTTACAAAAATTTTATCATTTGGAATACCATTTTGATTTAACTCTTTTCTCATTCCTTCATGTGCAACAAAAAAATAATCAATATATTTATTAAAAACAAGCCATTGTTCATGTGAAGCGAAATCTGTTAGAATAGTTGCAACTTTAATGTCAATTTTCTTGTGTTTTTTCAAATAACCGCACATTTGACTTGCAAAAGGATGTGTAGATATAATTAAATCAGGCTCTTTTTCAATCAACAATCTTTTCAGCTTTATAGAAAGTATCTTATTTGAAGCGGTACTTATTTGTGCAAGAGGTCCTTTCTGAGAGTTCCAATATAATCGGCCCCAAGTATGAGGAGCTTTTTTTGCCATTTCTGAATATGCTGTTGTTGAAATTTTATTAAAAACTTTACTAGCATATTCCATAAAATCAATTAATTCAACATCTATATCTGTATAGTTTGTTTCTAGTACTTCTTTTATAGAGCGTGCTGCAGATAAATGGCCACCGCCATATTTAGCATAAAATATAATAATTTTTTTCATATAAACAAACTCCAATCTTATGTGTTTTAGAAACATTTTACCATAAAATTTAAAAACATTGTATAATTTTTTCAAAAAAAAGAAAAAATAAGAAAAAGTTAATATTTTTCTATCAAATATACAAAGAAGAAAGGAAGAAATTTAAGTATGAATAATAAAATTTGGATGTTATTAACAATTATTTTTATTATAGTTGCAATAATTTTGGGATATAATTTATATAACAAAAATACTGCATATGCTACAGTTGTTGAAAATGACTATAATAAAGCATTTTATGAAGTTGTAGATTATGTTCAAAATGTTAAAACATATCTTGCAAAAACAATGATTTCAAAATCTGCAGAGCATGGGGCAGAGATTCTTACACATGTATGGAGAGAAGCTAATTTAGCACAAGCTTATTTAGGAATGCTACCAATTGAGAGCCAAGAGCTTGAAAATACAGAAAAATTTTTAAATCAAGTAAGTGAATACAGTTATTCATTATCAAGAAAATGTATTGAAGGTGAAGACTTATCTGATGAAGACCTCTCAAAAATAAAAGAGTTATATAATTTTTGTAATGATTTATCAAATACATTAAATGAATTGTCAGATGAGCTAAATAATGGTACTTTAAATTGGGATGATTTAAAGAAAAATACAGAAGGGTCAGAAATCTCTGAAGTTACTAATTTTAATGTAGTAGAAGAAAATTTTCATGAATTTACAGGACTAATTTATGATGGGGCATTTTCAGAGCATATTACAAGTAATGAAAAACGAGGTTTAACAGGTGATGAAATTGATGAAGAAACTGCAAAAAAAATAGCAGAAGACTTTATAGGTAAAGACAAAATAAAAAATACACAAAGTAATGGATTTGTAGAAAATGGAAGTATACCTGTATATAGATTTGAAATTACAACAAATGAAAATCAAACAATTGGAATTTCAATTTCTAAAAAGGGCGGACATGTCGTTTTCATGAACTATAATAGAGAAATAACAGAAGAAAAAATAACAGAACAAGAAGCAATTCAAAATGGAAAAGATTTTTTGACATCAAGAGGTTTTGCAAATATGCAAGAAACATATTATTTAAAAGAAAATGGAATTATTACAGTAAATTATGCATATAAACAAGATAATGTAATAATCTATTCAGATTTAATTAAATTAAAAATTGCTTTAGATAATGGAGAAATAATAGGATTAGAAACTACAGGATATTTAAATTGTCATTATGAAAGAGAAATTTCAACAAATATAATTTCACTTGAAGAAGCAAGAAAAAAATTAGCAAATGATGTAGAAATTACAAGTGAAGGTCTAGCAATAATCCCAACTCAATGGCATACAGAAGTACTTTGCTATGAATTCAAAGGAAAAGTTGATAATATTGACTTTATTGCATATATAAATACTGAAACAGGAAAAGAAGAAGATATTTTAATTATAACTCAAACACCTAATGGAAGCTTGACTGAATAAAGTTACTGAAAAAATTCTTAGCATAAAAAATTGGAACTTTATATTTATTATTGAAAAAATTGATTAAATAAAAAAGAATTATTTGCAGATAATAAAATTGAAAATACAAAATGTATTTTTATAATTAACAAAGAACTAAAAAATAGATTAAATTTAGAAAGGAGACTTCTATGTCACGAAATAGTAAATTAATATCTGAAAACTTACGAACAGAAATTGCAAAAGAGTTGGGAGTATATGATCAGATAAAAAAAGACGGTGGAAGTTGGGAAAATGTATCTTCTAAAACATGTGGAAATATAGTTTCAAAAGCTATCGAGATTGCAAATAGAGCAGTTCAAAATCAATAGTTTTTAGATTGAAATTGAGCCTAAGATTTTCTGAGAATTCATATTTTTTAGAAAATTTTAGGCTTAAATTATTTTTTTGTTGTTGCATTAGTGTTTAACTTGAAATATAATAATGTTGGGTTGGAAAATTTAATTCTTTTTCAACTATTATGCAATTAAAAAGAAAATTTATAATCTGAAAAATAATTATCAACTTGGCACCATAGTTTTACTAAAAAAAGAAAGGATGTAATGCAAAAAATGAAAGTTAAAGAGATTTTAAAAATAACTCAAGGAACCCTAGTTATAGGAGATTTAGAATTAGATTGCGAGAATTTTTCGAAAGATACAAGAACTATACAAAAAGGAGATATATACATAGGAATAAAAGGAGACAAATTTGACGGAAGTAAATTTTGGAAACAAGCATTAGATTTAGGGGCACAAGCAGTAATAATCCAAGGAATAGAAATTTTAGAAGATGAAAAGGAAAAATATGCTGGAAAAACAATTATTTTAGTTAATAATACATTAGAAGCATTATATAAAATGGCAGAATACAAAAGAAGCTTATACAATATACCTGTAATTGCAATAACTGGAAGTGTAGGAAAAACAAGTACTAAAGACATAATTGCAAGTGTATTAACCACAAAATATAAGACATTAAAGACAGAAGGAAACAACAATAACAATATAGGTTTACCATTAACAATATTAAAACTTAGAGATCATGAAGTCTTAGTAGTTGAAATGGGAATGAATCACTTTGGAGAAATAAGCTTATTAACCAAAATAGCAAAACCAACCTTAGCTGTAATAACTAATATAGGAACATCACACATAGGAAATTTAGGTTCAAGAGAAAATATACTAAAAGCAAAACTAGAGATACTTGAGGGAATGGATAAACCAAGAATAATCATTAATAATGATAATGATTTACTACATAAATGGTATGAAGAAAATAAAGGAAAAATAGAAATACATACATACGGAATAGAGAATCAGAGTGAACTAAATGCAGAAAATATAGAATTACAAGAAGAAAACAGTAAATTTACTGCAGTTTCAAAAGAGAAAAAAATTAAAATCTATGTGCCAGTTGGAGGGAAACATTTCATATATAATGCATTATGTGGTGCAGAAGTCGGAAAAATACTAGGGCTATCTGACGACCAAATAAAAGAAGGAATAGCAAATTTTGAGTTAACTAAAAAAAGAATGGATATAAGACAATTAGAAAATGGAGCAATTTTAATAAATGACAGTTATAATGCAAGTTATGAATCAATGAAAGCCAGTTTAGAATATCTCGCTAATCATACTGGAACAAGAAAAATAGCTGTATTAGGAGATATGCTTGAACTAGGAAAATATGTAGTAGAATTACACAAAGAAGTTGGAGAAGAAGTTGCAAAAAATAATATAGACATATTAATATGTGCAGGAGAAAATTCAAACTATATAATAGAAGGAGCTAAAAATAATCCACAAGTTGAGAAATATTTGTTGAAAACTAATGATGAAATTCTTCAAAAACTGCACGAAATTTTAAAAAAAGGAGATGTGGTTTTAGTTAAGGCATCTAATGCAATGAAATTTTACGAAATTTGTCAAAAACTATAGATTTTTTTACAAAGAATTGGTATAATACAAGTACCAATTTTTTATTTAATAAAAAAAGTGTTTTTTCCTATTAAATAAAATGGCTTCGCCCTAACAGATGCTACAAATAATGCATTATATAAGGACGCTTTATTGGGAGGATGTCAAATGAGATTTAAAGATTATTACAAAATACTAGAATTAGAAGATAGTAGTGTAACAATAGAACAGATAAAATCAGCCTATAGAAAACAAGCCAAAAAATATCATCCAGATGTAAATGTGGGAAACAAACTAGCAGAAGAAAAAATAAAAGATATAAATGAAGCATATAGGATACTATCTGTTCCAGCAAGTAAAAGAAAATATGACAGAACATGGAACTACAATGTTGGACGTAAACAGAAAAAAACAAAAACATCAGGCGAAATGGCAGGAGAATTTTTTGGGATGTTCTTTGGAAATGGAGATGCAAAAGAAGAAATAGCTGAGGCAAAACAACAAGCTGTAAGAGGAGAAAATATAGAAACAGAAATAAAAATAACAATAGAAGAAGGATTTTTCGGAGCAAGTAAAACAATAGTGTTAAAAAATATAGAAGGAAAACCTAAAACAATTACAGTAAAAATACCAGAGGGAATCCAGAATGGAGAAAAAATACGATTAATTGGACAAGGTAAACCAGGTAAAAATGGTGGTAAAAATGGAGATTTATACATAAAAATAGATATAGTAGATGGAAAAAAATATTCTTTAAAAGATAATAATTTATATACAACAATACCAATAACACCTTGGGAAGCAGTATTAGGAACAAAAGCAAAAGTAGAATCAATAGATGACACAAAAACTGCAATATATATACCAAATGGAATACAGTCTGGAGAAACAATAGAAATACCTCAAAAAGGTTATAGAACTAGAACTGGAGAAAGAGGAAATTTAATAGCACAAGTCCAAATTGTTGTACCAGAAAGTTTGACTGCAGAAGAAAAAGAAATGTTTAAAAAGTTAAAAGAAATATCAAAATTTAATCCAAGAAAAGTCTAAATGTTTGAAAATGCCTAATTTTAATACTAAAATAGGACAGAAGTATTGACAAAAAATGCAAAAAATAGTATAATAAATTATGTGAGTTCGTAAACATAAGATAAACTATGGATTAAAACATAGGGGAGAGGTGTAAAAATATTATGGATATGTTACAAGGAAAACATTTTAGTATAACAGATCCACAAGGAGTTAACACAGTAATTTATCAAATAAATAAGACAAAAAAGGAGTTTTCAAAGGATTATCCTAAATACACTTTAGAAAGATTAGACTACACAGAAGAGATAAGAGGAAATTCTAGAAGAAAGACCTTTTATGTTGATGAGCCACATGAACAAGGTGATCAAATAGTAATCCTATCATTTGCAAAAGAGCGAGTAGTAATAAATTCAGGGTTACTTATTGAAGATGAAGTAAGAATCTCTAAAAGTCCTAGTTCTTTTAAATTCAATACTTTATACTCCGATAAAGAACAGGAATTTAAAAATTTCAACTATACGCCAAATTTAAAAAGAGACATATGTGTTATAGATCCTGAGACTACAGAAGAAATAAAACCTAGGCTTTATTTTGATGAAAAAGAAAATAAAGTAAAGGGAAGATGTAAATTAAAACCATATAAATCTTATTTCGCATTTGAGGTAAGAGACGAGTAATGTTAAGGAGGATATATTTACTATGGCAAAGAACAAAGTAAATGAAAGTGAAAAAAATGAAGGAGCTGGAAAGTCTGGAGAACTAAATGTATGTATAGCTGCGATTATCCAACCTGATAGAAAACATTTAAATACAGTAGGACACCAGAAATATAAAACAAGTCAATTTGAAAAAGGATATTCAACAATTAAATATATTCCAAATACTCCAGAGGATGTTCGTAAAAGAGAAAGTTATAAGAACCAAAGAGGAAATGCTACAGGAGAAAGTATGAGATAATCTAAAACTAAAGAGAAGGTGATTTACATATGAATTACAAAATTCAAGGGGCATTTAGAAGAAATAGAAGATATATGTTAATATTTGGAATACTATGGTTATTTATAGCCATAGTATTAATTGTGCCTTTTACAATAGGATGGGAAGCTACATTAGAAGCAAAAGACCTAGGAGAAGGAATAACAAAATTCGTATCAGCAATGCAAAATCTTGGCAGTTCTATTGGCAAAATATTTTCAACTCCAGAATTATTATCTGTATATTTAAAAAATGTTGGAGTATATACATTAATTTATGCAGTATTTTTTATAATAGGAATAGCAAAATCTGCACCAAAACACGAATATACAGATTTTGAACACGGATCAAGTGACTGGAGTAGAAATGGTGAGCAATATGCAGTACTTAGTAATAAAAAAGGAATAATACTAGCAGAAGATAACTATTTACCTGTAGATAAAAGAGGAAATACTAACGTATTGGTAGTCGGAGGTTCTGGATCTGGTAAATCTGCATCATATTCAATACCAAATGCTTATCAAATGTTAGGTTCATATGTATTTACAGATCCAAAAGGAGAATTATATGACAGAACAGCAGGATTTTTAAAACAACATGGATATGAAATAAAAGTATTAAACTTAGTAAAACCACAAAACAGTGATGGATACAATCCATTAATGCACATATCATCAGAAATAGATGTAGATGTTATTGCAAATACAATAGTAAAAGGTCAGAAAACAGGAGATGGTAATTCAGATCCTTTCTGGGACGACTCAGCAGAAATGCTATTAAAAGCATTAATATATTATTTAATGGCAACAAGACCAGAAGAAGAGCAGAACTTAGCAAGTTGCGCAGAGCTAGTAAGAGCAGCAAATTCAAATGGAGGAAATACATATAGTTCAATATTAAGTACATTACAATCTAAATTAGGAAAATTCGACTCAAAAGAAATAGCAGAATTAACTTCAACAGATACAATAAAGTTTGAAGATATTGGAAATAAGAAAACAGCAGTATATGTAATTTCTTCAGATACACATACAGCATATGACTTTTTACTAACAATATTCTTCTCACAAATGATACAACAATTGTATAACTTTGCAGATGATAATGGAGGAAAATTAAAAGTTCCTACATACTTTATATTAGACGAGTTTGCAAATATAGGAAGAATACCAGACTTTGACAAAAAAATATCTACATCAAGAAGTAGAAAAATTTCATTTAGCGTAATATTACAGAACTTAGACCAGCTAGAAGCAATTTATGAAAAATCATATGAAACAATAATTGGTAACTGTGATACACATGTATTTTTAGGAAGTAACTCATATAAAACAGTTGAATATTTCTCAAAAGCATTAGGAGAAAAAACAATTGAAAGAGACAGTACTTCTATAAACAGAGATAAACAGCATCATAGAACTGGAACTAGCGATTCTGACCAAGTAATGGCAAGAGCCTTAATGACACCAGATGAATTAAGAAGGTTAGATAATGACTTATGTATTATTTTTGAAAAAGGAATAAAACCAGTAAAAGCAAATAAATTTTATTATTTCAAACATAGTTACATGGCAAATGCATTAGCAAAAGCAGAAATAAGTCATAATGACATAGGACAAATAGATAGAGGAACTTGGAGAAAGTTCAATCCATACAATCCATGGACTGAGGATAAATCAGAAAAAGAAGCTCAAAATTTAAAAGTAGAGTCATTAGATGATTTATTTGATGAAGAACCAAAAAAGAATGAGGATTCTGAAAAGAAAGAACTTATTAAAGTAGCAGAAAAGCAACCAGCACAAGTAGCCGATACACCATCTCAATCAATAGATGATATGTTTGAAGATATTCCGGCAGAAGAAGATAAACCCAAAGAAACAGCAACACCATCTATTGCTGAAGATGATGATACATACGATTTACAAAAAGAATTAGAGGCTAAATTTGATGAATTGTTTGGACCAATAGATAATGATAATAATGAATAAAAAGATGAATTTTAAATTCATCTTTTTTATTTAATATGAAAAATTGCTGTAAAATAACACACAAAAACAGAGAATTTACTAAGGACATAACTAAAATCTCTGTTTTTTTGTATGTAAAATCTCTGCAAAAATATAAAATATTACAAAAAGTAACAAAAATGTAAAAAATTTTTAATAAAACAAAATAGTGAGAAATCCGTAAACAAAGAAGAAAATTGAAAAAAATTACATAGAACCAAGGTGTTTACTGGAAAAAACAGAGTTAGTATAATATAAATAATAATATAAATAAAAGAGTAAACAGGAGATGTATATAACAATTCAGCAACAGCACAAACAAGCACAGACACAGGAGAAATACTACTAAAAGAAGAACCAATATATGTCAAAGTTGGAGAACAAGTTTTGTTGTGATATAACGAAACTGGAAAGATATTAAAAAAATACAAAGGAGTAACTCTCTGATTTTAGAAAATAATAAGAAAGGTAATGGTTGAAGATGAATACGAAAAAAAAGGTGAAGAAAAATAAAATAATAAATATTCCTTTACCAATATTGATTATTATGGTTGCATTATTTTTTATTTTATTTTATCACAAAACTATAAATAAAGAAGATATTTATGAAGCAAATTTAACAAATTCAAAAAATTCGACAATTAGTGAAGATTACAAAAAAACATCTGACCTAACTGCTGAAGACGAAAATGATTCATATCAAAAAAATTTTCAAGAGACATCTATAGACAATGGGAGTTATTTAATAAAAAGTGCTGAATGGACTGATAAAGACAAAGGGGAAGCACTAATTACAATACAAGGAACACAATTTTTAGATAAAGAACAAGAATCAACAACAGCATTATATGTAGCAACATTGTGCTATTCTCATGGACTTACGGAAGATATAGTGTTGAAAAATATAAAATCTTTAATAAAAAATTATGACTATGTAGATTTTGTGGCAATTAGTAATGGAGGAGAATCCGGAATAAAGAATCCTAAAAGATTTTCTTCTACTTCTTCAGATAGTGAAATAAGAAATTACTTAAAAAATACAAAAAATAGTTCTAGTAACCAATATCCACATTATACATGTAGTATACCAGTTGCTATTCAAAAATATCTATTTGGAAATAAAGGGGATAATTATATTAGTGAGGATAATTTAATAAATAATCCAATGGCTATATATATATCATGTGATACATTGTATTCAACTAATAGTGAAAGTTGGGGAACAGAATATGCTACTGAAAAATATTTTAATTTTATT
>CALYBE010000037.1 GCA_944393735.1 uncultured Clostridia bacterium | reverse complement strand
AAGGTCGCTAATAGAACTATTAGAAAAGATTGAATTTGTATGTGATTTTATTCTTGAAATACCCACAACACTCTGTGAAACTTTTTCCAACATATCTGTAATAGATTCATTATTTTGAATTACATCTTCAACTGTTTGTGCACTAATTGTGGAATCTGTACGTGAAATTTCGTAACCAGGAGTGAGTTCTATTTGAATATATGTAGTATATAAATAGTAAGAAGTACCCAAAACTATACTAATAATAATTATAAAGAAAATAAGATTTCTAAAAAAATGGCTTTTCTTTTTCATTTTAACCTCCAATTTGTAAAATGATATTTTTAAAATATAATGAGTATATTAAAAGTATGAACCATTTTATTTCTGATAATCATGAATTAAAAAAATATATTAAAAAAGCAGAAAAAATTTGGCATATATATTCTGTACCTTAAGATTTTTTTAAGACATTTTTTACACAATAAAAAAGCTAATTCTAAAATATTTAGAATTAGCCACAATTATTAAATTACTACTGTTTCAAGCATTTATCAAGTTCTCCTGATATTGCTTTTTTATCCATATTTTGTCCTATAAAAACAAGTTTAACCATTCTATCTCCAACATCTTTATCCCACACTCTCTCCAAATCAGCATTTGCCTTTCTAATAGACTCTTGTTCACTTAAAGGTAAAGTAGCAATCCAATCTCCAGCCTCATAAATGCCAGTTTGTTTACCAGCTTGTTCAAAAACATAAGACATCTCATTATCATCATCAAACCAAACAATGCCTTTACATCTAATTATATTTTTTGGAAAATGACTTATAAAATTATTAAATCCTGTTCCATTTAAAGGTTTTCTTCTATAATATACAAAAGTTCCAATTCCATATTCTTCTGTTTCACTCTCTTCATCTTCTTCAGGTTTGTCTAACTCTTGAGCCCAACCAGCTGATAATGAAGCTTTTTCAAAATCAAAAGCATGAGTATCCATAATATCTTTTACATCAACCTTTGAATAATTTGTCTCAATTATTTTTGCACTAGGTTGTAATTTTTTTATTACAGCTCTAACTTTTTCAAGTTCCTCTTTAGAAATCTCATTAACCTTATTTAAAATTAAAGTATTACAAAATTCTATTTGTTGAATTAAAAGATTTTCAATATCTTCATCGTCAATTTCTTCGTTTTCTAATTCTTCACCACAATTAAACTCATCTCTTAATCTTAAAGCATCAACAACAGCTACGACATTATCAAGCCTACAAATTTTTGGCAAACCATATTTTGCTGTAGAATCTTGTAAAACAGTAATAGTTTGTGCTATAGGAATAGGTTCACAAATTCCACTTGCTTCAATTAAAATATAGTCAAAATTACCTGTCTTTACTATATCAACAATTTGTTGCATTAAATCAACTTTTAATGTACAACAAATACAACCATTCTGTAATGGAACTAAACTATCATTAGTCTCATTAACAATTCCACCTTTTCCAATTAAAGATGCATCTATGTTAACTTCTCCTATATCGTTGACTATTACAGCTACTTTGTAGCCTTCTTGATTATTTAAAACATGATTTATAAGAGTAGTTTTTCCAGCTCCTAAATATCCTGTTAATAAAGTTATTGGTACAGTTTTCATAAAAAAATCTTCCTTTCTTGAAACATAAACTTTTTTAGTTTCACTTACAATTAAATATTATATCACAAAATTTGGAATATTTCTATACATATATTTTCATTTTTAGAATATATTTTGCATACAAACCACGAATTGTTAGACCTCAGCTATATTTTTTATACTTGTTGTAATAAAAAAAGTTATATATTAATATTTTGCAGGCAAGACCCGGATTGTTAAGCCCCAGCTATGTTTTGGTAAAAAATATTAATATATAACCTTTTTAAATTCAACTTAAAAATAAATAACATATACTCAAACAGAGTAAAAAAAATGAAAAAAGTAGTATAAAATGAAAGAGAAAAGTTATTTTTTTAAAACACTTGATTTTTAATAAATAAACTAATATAATGTCGGTATTAGAAAGGATTGGTGGAAAAAATGAGAAAAGCACTTCAAAATCAAATGGAGTCTGAGAATGAAGAAAAATACAAAATTATAGCTGTAGACGACGAAGATGGAATAATTGATTCGTTATCTGTTTTTTTAAAAAGAACAGGATATGAATTTGTTGGAGTAACAGACCCAATTCAAGCCATTGAAATGGTAAGAAATGAGCACTTTGACTTAATGTTATTAGACTTTATGATGACGCCATTACATGGTGATGAAGTAGTAGAAGAAATAAGAAAATTCAATAAAGATTTATACATATTATTATTGACAGGGCATAAGGATTTAGCACCACCACTAGAAACAATAAAAAGACTAGATATACAAGGTTATTGTGAAAAAGGGGACAAATTTGACCAATTGCTTCTATTAATCGAGTCAGGAATAAAATCAATAAAACAAATGCAAGAAATTAGAAGAATAAATAAAGAACTTGCAGAATCAAATAAGAAATTAAACCAAGCATATTTAGATATGATACAAACCCTAAGATATACAGTAGAAGCAAAAGACCCATATACAAGAGGACACTCAGACAGAGTATCAGAATTTTCAGTATTATTAGGAAGAAAAGTAGGATTACCTGAAGATCAAATAACTACTTTACAAGTAGGAGGTCTATTCCATGACATTGGAAAAATAGGAATACCAGACAGAATATTACTAAAAACTGAAAAACTTACAGATGAAGAATATGCAGAGATAAAAAACCATCCATCTATAGGTGCGCGAATTTTAAGTTTTGCCACAATATTTAAAGACATTGTACCTATTGCAAAATACCATCATGAAAGATATGATGGCAAAGGATATCCTGAAGGACTAAAAGGAGAAGAAATTCCTTATCTAGCAAGAATTGCAGCTATAGCAGATACATTTGACGCCATGACAAGTAGAAGGAGTTATAGAGATGCTTTAGACTTGCAAGTTGTAAAAGATGAAATAACAAGATGCAAAGGAACACAATTTGATCCAGAACTTGCTAATGCATTTTTAGATATTTTAGAAAATGATTTTGAAAAAATTAAAGAAATACAAGAAAAATATAGAGGATAATAATATCCTCTATATTTTCATGCTTAGGCCAACTTTTTTACGTACACTATCAATTTTAATAACTTTAACTTTTACAACATCACCAACTGAAACAATTTCAGAAGGAGATTTGATATAATTATTACTCATTTCAGAAATATGAACAAGACCATCATATTTAACACCAATATCAACAAAAGCACCAAAATCAATAACATTGCGTACAGTACCTGTTAATATCATACCTTCAGTTAAATCTTCAAATTTTAAAACATCACTACGAAGAACTGGCTTTGGCATATCTTCTCTTGGGTCACGCCCTGGTTTAGAAAGTTCACTAATAATATCAGTTAAAGTCATTTCACCAATATCAAGTTCTTTAGCAATTTCAGGAATATTTACTGTTTTCAATTTTTCACGAAGTAAATTCAAGCTTTCTTTATTACTTAAATCTGAAACTTTAAATCCTAATTTATCTAATAGTTTTTCTGTTGGTTCATAACTTTCTGGGTGAACTGCAGTATTTTCCAAAGGATTCTTTCCACCTGGAATTCTAATAAAACCTGCACACTGCTCAAATGCCACCTTTCCAAGCTTTGGAACTTTTAATAATTCTTTTCTTTCTTTTAATTTACCATTTTCATCTCTATATTTAACAATATTTTTTGCAATAGTACTATTAATTCCAGAAACATAAGAAAGAAGAGAAGGGGTAGCAGTATTTACATCAACACCAACTTTATTAACACTATCTTCAACAACACCAGTTAAACTTTCAGATAATTTCTTTTGATTAACATCATGCTGATATTGACCAACTCCAATAGCTTTTGGGTCAATTTTTACAAGTTCAGCAAGAGGATCTTGAAGTCTACGAGCAATTGAAATTGCGCCTCTTAGTGAAACATTTATATCTGGATATTCTTCAGTTGCAAGCTTTGAAGCAGAATAAACAGAAGCACCAGCTTCACTAACTATAACATAACAAATCTCATGTTTAACATCTTTAATCATATCAGCAACAAACATTTCAGACTCTCTTGATGCAGTACCATTACCAATTGCGATTATATCAACATGGTATTTTTCAATTAAATCTAGTAGAGTCTTCTTAGCACCTTCTACATCGTTTTGAGGTGCAGTAGGATATACAGTACAAGTATCTAAGATTTTACCAGTTTCATCTATTATTGCAATTTTGCAACCAGTTCTA
Organism: uncultured Clostridia bacterium; assembly: GCA_944393735.1. Classification (GTDB taxonomy): domain Bacteria; phylum Bacillota; class Clostridia; order TANB77; family CAG-508; genus CAG-269. Next base: position 8,711 of record CALYBE010000037.1, on the reverse strand, counting down.
TATGCTGGGTCAAATCCCATAACAGTTTTTCCCTTAATAGGAGCTCCAAGTAGTAATTGCCTTGCATTTTGCCCAAAAACCTTTATAGCTTTTTCTTCAGCTTTTTCAGTTAAATCTGAACGAATTTCTCTATCAACAGATGGTTCAATTAATCTTTCAAAAGCATCTAAAATTGTGTTTTCAAGCATTTCGGTAAATTGAGTATTACCCTTGATAAGATCCCTTTTTATATAAAACAAAATTTTATCTTCAGGTTTATCTATAGAAACCTTCAAAAAATCTTCAGTCTCTCCTCTGTTAATAGCTAAAATTCTATGACTTGGAAGTTTATGTACTAATTCAGAAAAATCATAATACATTTCATAATTTGACTTTTCATCTGGTTTTGTGGCCTTGGTTGTAATAGTTCCTTCTCGATAACAAACTTTTTTTATATATTTTCTATATTTAGCATTATCTGAAATATTTTCAGCAATAATATCTAATGCACCTTGAATAGCCTCTTCTGGAGAAGCTACGACTTTATCTTTATTTTTCTTATCTTCATCAGATAAAGTATCTATATTAACATATTCTTTAGCGATTTCCTCAATTGGTCGATTCTCTTCTTGAGCTAAAATAATTTCTGCTAATGGCTCTAAACCTTTTGCTTTAGCCACAGTAGCTCTTGTCTTTTTCTTTTGTTTAAAAGGTCTGTATAAATCTTCAACTTCAGAAAGTGTTTCAGCAGATTCAATTGATATTGTCAACTCATCTGTTAATTTTCCTTGTTCATCTATAGATTTAATAACTTCGCCTTTACGAATTTCTAGATTTCTTAAATATGTTAATCTTTCACCTAAATCTCTTAAGACTTCATCACTTAATCCGCCAGTTACTTCTTTTCTATAACGTGCAATAAAAGGAATCGTATTACCTTCATCAATTAATTTTACAGCATTTTCAACTTGTAATGGTTTTACATTAAGTTCTTCTGCAATTTTGCTAATAATTTTATCCATTTTTTCTAAATCCTTTCTTAAGGCAAAAAACTAGTCAAAATTTTATAGATTTTTAGTTTCATTTTAAAAATATTTTGCCAAAAGATTATATATAATAAATTTTCAAAAAAAGCAAGCTTTTTATAAGAGAAAATATTCAAAAAATCAGTTGACAAAGTTAAGCAATATCTTTTATAATACAATATGGTGCAATAATAATAAATGCGCAATAAATGGTAATAATAAAAGTGGAGGTATAAATATGGATTTTGAACAATGGAAAGGTTTTGAAAGCGGTGAATGGAAAAGACGAATAGATGTAAGAAACTTTATACAAAAAAATTATACACCATATGAAGGTGATTCAAGCTTTTTAGCTGGAACAACAGAAAAAACAAAAAAATTATGGGATGAAGTATTAAAACTTTATGAAAAGGAAAAGGCATCAGAAGGTGGAGTACTAGATATAGACACAAAAACAATATCAACAGTTTCAAGTCATGAAGCAGGATATATTGATAAAGACTTAGAAGAAATAGTAGGACTTCAGACAGATGCTCCTTTAAAAAGAGCTATAATGCCATTTGGTGGGATAAAAATAGTTGAAAAATCATGTGAAGCCTATGGAAGAGAAGTAGACCCAGAAGTAGACAAGATTTTCCATACAATCAGAAAAACACACAATGATGGAGTATTTAGTGTATATACGCCAGATATAAGAGCTGCAAGAAGTTCACACCTAATAACAGGCCTTCCAGATGGTTATGGAAGAGGTAGAATAATAGGAGACTATAGAAGAGTTGCACTTTATGGAGTAGATGCATTAATATTAGAGAAAAAAGAAGAACAAGAAATACTAAATGTAGATGACTTTACAGAAAAAGTAATAAGAGAAAGAGAAGAAATCTCAGAGCAAATAAAAGCACTAGAACAATTAAAGGTAATGGCATCAAAATATGGATTTGACATATCAAGACCAGCAGGAAACGCAAAAGAAGCTGTACAATGGCTATACTTTGGATATTTAGGAGCAATAAAAGATCAAAATGGTGCTGCAATGAGCATAGGTAGAACATCAACATTCTTAGACATATATTTTGAAAGAGACTTCAAAAATGGAACATTAACAGAAGAACAAGCACAAGAAATAATGGATCAATTTGTAATGAAATTAAGATTAGTAAGATTCCTAAGAACACCAGAATATAACGAATTATTTAGTGGAGACCCAGTTTGGGTAACAGAAAGTATTGGAGGAATGGGAATAGATGGTAGAACACTAGTTACTAAAAACTCATTCAGAATATTACACACACTAGAAAACTTAGGACCAGCTCCAGAACCAAACTTAACAGTATTATGGTCAACAAGACTTCCTGAAGGCTTCAAAAAATATACAGTAAACTTATCAATAAAAACATCTTCAATACAATATGAAAATGATGATGTAATGAGAGCAACACTAGGAGATGATTATGGAATAGCTTGTTGTGTATCACCTATGAAAATAGGAAAACAAATGCAATTCTTTGGAGCAAGAGCAAACCTAGCAAAAACATTATTATATGCAATAAATGGTGGTAGAGACGAAAAAACTGGAAAACAAGTAACACCAAGATTTGAACCAATAACATCAGAATACTTAGATTATGATGAAGTAATGTATAAATTTGACCAAATGATGGACTATGTTGCAAAAATATATATAAAAGCGTTAAATGCAATTCATTATATGCATGATAAATATTCATATGAAGCAATTGAAATGGCATTACATGATAAAGATATAATAAGAACAATGGCTTGTGGAGTTGCAGGATTATCAGTAGTTGCAGACTCACTTTCAGCAATAAAATATGCAAAAGTAAAAGTCATCAGAGATGAAACAGGACTAGCAGTAGATTATGAGATTGAAGGAGATTTTCCAAAATTCGGTAATGATGACGACAGAGTAGACTTAATAGCAGTAGATGTTGTAAAAACATTCTTAAATAAATTAAAGAAACACCCAACATACAGAGAATCAAAACACACATTATCAATATTAACAATCACTTCAAATGTTGTATATGGTAAAGCAACAGGAAATACACCGGATGGAAGACGAGCTGGAGCACCATTTGGACCAGGAGCAAACCCATTACATGGAAGAGATACAAATGGAGCACTTGCAGTAATGAACTCAATTGCAAAATTACCATTTGAAGACTCAGAAGATGGAATTTCATATACTTTCTCAATTACACCAGCAACACTTGGTCAAGATGAACAAACAAAAGTAAATAACCTAGTAAGTATGCTTGACGGATTCTTTGCACAAACAGGACATCATATTAATGTAAATGTATTTGATAGATCACTACTTATAGATGCAATGGATCATCCAGAAAAATATCCTCAACTTACTATAAGAGTTTCAGGATATGCTGTTAACTTTACAAAACTAACAAGAGAACAACAATTAGACGTAATAAATAGAACAATACATGAAAAAATATAGAAAAATAAAAAAAGAATAGTGTAAAATTAAACATAAAGACACTATTCTTTTTTTTTATAATTACTTTAACAAACATAATTAATAGTATAAAAAAGTTATATATTAATATTTTGAACAAAACAAAGCTGGGGCGTAACAATCCAGGTCTTGTCTTTAAAATATTGATATATAACTTTTTTTAAAAACACATAATTTTAAAGTATTAGTTTTCTTATGCAACTCTATTACTCAGAAAATCTTAGTCTTGTTTTTTATATAAAGATATGATATTATAATTATTTGGAGAGGCAAAATCAGAAAATTACAACTTAAAATAGGAGGGCGTAATGGAAAAAGATATAAGATATTATGCAAAAGTACATTCTATAGAAAGCTTTGGAACAGTAGATGGACCAGGAATAAGATTTGTATTATTTTTACAAGGGTGTAATCTAAAATGCAAATATTGTCATAATCGTGATACATGGGATATAAATGGTGGAGAATATAAATCAATAGATGAAATAATAGAAAAAATAAATCACTATAAAAATTATATATTACCTTCTGGTGGAGGAGTTACAGTAACGGGAGGAGAACCACTTTTGCAAGTTAAATTCTTGATAGAATTATTTAAAAAATTAAAACAAGAAGGAATTCATACTTGCATAGACACATCAGGAATGCTAAACATTACAGATGATGTAAAAGAAGTTCTAAAATACACAGATTTAGTATTATTAGATATAAAACACATAGATGATGAAAAATGTAAGAATCTAGTAGGTACATCAAATAAAAAAGAACTACAATTTGCAAAATATTTAAGTGACAACAATATAAAAATGTGGATAAGGCAAGTACTTGTTCCTGGTTATACAGATGACGAGAAAGATTTAATCAAGTTGAAAAATTTTATAAACACATTAAACACAGTAGAAAAAATACAGATTTTACCTTATCACAGTATGGGTAAATACAAATGGGAAAAACTTGGACAAAAATATGAACTTGAAGATATTAGAGAAGCAACACAAGTTGATGTAGACAGAGCCAAAAAAATCCTTGAAATAAATTAAATAATTTATATATATTTATATTACAAAATAATTATGTATTAATATTTCGCAGACAAGACCCGGATTGTTACACTATAGCTATGTTTTGTCCAGAAATATTAATACATAACTATTTGTATTAAATATATAAAACATCATATTACAACAGTAATTCAATAAAAATTTCAAAAAACACTACTAATTTTAAATAAAGTGTGATAAAATAACACAAAATGGAAAGGAGTTTAGCTAAAAAACAAAAAAGTCAAGTATAAAACAAAAACATTTTATTATACATTAAAATAAGCAAAACTCCAAAAGAAAGGATGATAACCAAAATGTCAGAAGCAAAGTATAAAAGAGTACTTTTAAAATTAAGTGGAGAAGCCCTAGCAGGGGAACAAAAGACAGGAGTAAATCCACAAGTAATAGGAAAAATATGTGACAAAATTAAAGAAGTAGTAGATATGGGAGTACAAGTAGCCATAGTTGTAGGAGGAGGAAACTTTTGGAGAGGCAGAAATGGACTACAAATGGAAAGAACAACAGCAGACTATATGGGAATGTTAGCAACAGCAATGAATGGATTAGCACTTCAAGATGCATTAGAAGCAAGAGGATTACACTCAAGAGTACAAACAGCAATTGAAATGAGAGAAATTGCAGAGCCATTTATCCAAAGAAAAGCAGAAAAACATTTAAATAAAGGAAGAGTAGTAATATTTGCATGCGGAGCAGGTCACCCTTACTTTACAACAGATACAGCAGCAGTATTAAGAGCAACAGAAATAAAAGCAGATATAATATTACTTGGAAAAGCAATAGATGCAGTTTATTCAGCAGACCCAAAAATACAACCAGATGCAATAAGATTTGAAGAAATATCATATTTAGACGTATTAAACAAAGATTTAAAAGTAATGGATTCTACAGCTACAGCAATGTGTAGAGATAACCATATCCCATTATTGGTATTTGGAATATCAGACCCAGAAAATATAGTAAGAGCAGTAAAAGGCGAAAAAATCGGTACAATGGTATCATAATATAAAATTCAAGTGAAATTTAAGTTAAATTATTTAAAAAATTTTCAAAATAAAAAGAAAGAGAGAGTAAATTTATGGATTATACAAGTTTAAAAGAAAGAATGGAAAAATCAATAGCATCATATGAAGAAAAATTAGCAGAAATAAGAGCAGGAAGAGCAAACCCAGCAGTATTGAACAAAATAAAAATAGATTATTATGGAACTTTAACACCAATAAATCAAGTAGCTGGAATTTCAGTGCCAGAAGCTAGACTAATAGTAATACAACCATGGGACATGAGTGTATTAAAAGAGATAGAAAAAGCAATATTATCATCAGACATAGGAATAAATCCAAATAATGATGGAAAAGTAATAAGATTAGTTTTCCCTGAATTAAATGAAGAAAGAAGAAAAGAATTAGTAAAAGAAGTTAAAAAAATAGCAGAAGAAGCAAAAGTAGCAATAAGATCAATAAGAAGAGACGGAATAGATGAAGCAAAAACAAAACAAAAAAATAGTGAAATAACTGAAGATGAGCTAAAAACAGCAGAAACAGAAATTCAAAAAATAACAGACAAGAATATAGAAGAAATAGACAAGATATTAACAAACAAAGAAAACGAAATTATGAGCATATAGAATATATTGAGGAATACATTAGATAATATTAATAGGAATAAACTATAAAAAAATAAATTAAGATATGGGGATTATAAATATGGAATTTAATAAAGAAAACATGCCAAGACATGTAGGAATTATAATGGATGGAAATAGAAGATGGGCAAAATCAAAAGGAAAACCAGCTAGTTTTGGACATAGAGAAGGTGCAAAAACACTAGAAAAAATAGTAAGATATGCAAATAAAATTGGATTAGAATATATAACAGTATATGCTTTTTCAACTGAAAACTGGAAAAGAGCAGAAGATGAAGTTAAAACACTAATGATGATATTACAAAATTATTTAGATGACTACAGCAAAAGAGCTGATTCTGAAAATATAAAAGTAAAAATGATTGGAGATATTACTGCTCTTTCAAAAGGAATGCAAGAAAGCATAATAAAATGTATGGAAAGAACTAAAAATAACACAGGAGTAACATTCAATATAGCAATAAATTATGGTGGAAGAGATGAAATAGTAAAAGCAGTAAGAAAAATTTCAGAACAAGTAAAAACAGGAAAATTGAAAATTGAAGATATAAATGAAGATTTAGTATCAAACAATTTATATACAGCAGGACAGCCAGATCCAGATTTAATCATAAGAACAAGTGGGGAAATACGTTTAAGTGGATTTTTAACATGGCAATCTGTATATTCAGAATTATTATTTGTACAAAAATATTGGCCAGACTTTACTGAAGAAGATTTAGACAATGCCATAATTGAATATCAAAAAAGAACAAGAAAATTTGGAGCAAACTAAATATAGAAATAACGAAGGAAGGAGAATTGTTAGCTGTAAAAGTTGACATATGCTTGTAAATATGGATATAAAAAGAGTAATTTCAGCTTTGTTAGGTTTTCCACTAGTTGTAATAATATTAACATTTGGAAATAAATATGTAGTAGATATATTTTTGGCAATTATTGCAGCAATCGCAATGCAAGAATTTTTTAATGCAGTAGAAAAAGAATCTAAGCCAGTACGTTGGGTAGGGTATCTATCATGTCTGGCAGTCGCATTAATACATATAATACCAGAAAAGCTACCAACTGAAATAGTAGAGAATATATTAAAATTAATAATACCAACACTATTACTAATATTATTTGCACAAGTAGTAATAACAAATATGAAGACAAATTTTAAAGATATAGCATACACACTTTTTGGAATATTATACATTATAACATGTATATCCTCTATAGCATTAATTAGAGGATTAGAAAGTGGTAAAATATTAGTATGGTATGCAATAATAGCAGCATGGGGAACAGACATATTTGCATATATTATTGGAAGAAAATTTGGAAAACATAAATTTAGTAAAGTTAGTCCAAAGAAATCAATAGAAGGGTGTATAGGTGGTATTTTAGGTGCTGCCTTAATTGTAGTTATTTATACATATGCAATAAATACAATTTTCACATTAGAATATTCATATTTATTTGCAATAGGAATGACAATAGTTTTAAGCATAATAGGTCAACTTGGAGACTTTGCTGCTTCAAGTATAAAAAGATATGTAGATGTAAAAGATTACAGTAACCTAATTCCAGGACATGGAGGAATGTTAGACAGGATAGATAGCCTAATGTTTTTAGCTCCATTTGCATATGTTCTTTTTTCAATAATATAATGAAAATATCAAATATATATAATAGATTAAGAAAAACGCAGAAAATATCAATATATGTGATAGGAGGACAATTTGATAAGTTTTATAATTAATGCAATTAAAATAATATTTCTATTAGGTTTTTTAATATTTATACATGAAGGTGGACATTTTATTGTTGCAAAACTATGCAAAGTTAAAGTAAATGAATTTTCAATTGGATTTGGAAAAACAATTTGGTCAAAACAAGGAAAAGAAACCAAATATGCAATTAGAATGATACCACTTGGTGGATTTTGTGCCATGGAAGGAGAAGATGAAGAATCAGACGCTGAAGGATCATTTTCTAAAGCGAGTGTTGGAAAAAGAATATCCATAGTGGTAGCCGGTGCAGCTGTAAACATAATATTTGGAATACTAGTATATTTTATACTAATGTCAACAGTAGGACTAAGATTTGAAGACCCTGCAAGAGATACATTTTTAAATAGAATATATTATGGAGGAAAAGCAACAGGAGAATTTATGCTAGCATTGATAGACAGCATAAAAATACTATTTACAGGCGGATTTGAAGTAGACCAAATGGTAGGAATAGTTGGAATATCAGAAGTAGTTGTAGCAACAACCGGAATAGCAAATTACATTTATTTAATAGCAGTAATTTCAATTTCTTTAGGAATTACAAATTTATTGCCAATACCAGCATTAGATGGAGGTAAAATATTATTATTATTAATTGAAGCCATAAGAAGAAAACCATTGAAAATGGAAACTGAAGCTAAAATTCAATTATTAGGATTTTCGATTTTAATTGCAATAACTTTATTAGTGACATATAATGATATAGTAAGAGTATTTTAAAAAATTATATAT
>CALYBE010000036.1 GCA_944393735.1 uncultured Clostridia bacterium | reverse complement strand
TTCTTTTAAAATGATTTTGTTAATTTCTACTGTATCAATAGACCACCTATCTTCATTTGGTACTGGAACTATTAATTTGTCTATTTTTTTTAAATCTTTAAATTCATTACAATATGGTTCTTGTACATCTTTATGAACTTTAAAGTGACATTTTCTTATACTAGGGCATATACAGCAAATAATATCTTTTGGATTAGAATTATAATCATTTTTCATTTTTTTTACTATTTCAACAGAAATTCGCTGTAAAGTTCCTCTCCACCCTGAATGAACATTTGCTATTACTTTTTTTACTGGGTCAAAAAATAATAATAAAATACAGTCTGCATTTGTTGTTACTAAAATTATGTTTTTCTTGTTTGTAATTGTTCCATCTGTTGCATCATATTCTTTTAATTCAAAATCTGGTTTATCTAAATTAATTTTTTTAACTACATCTTTTACATTTTTTGTGTGTTCTTGATGTGGTTTTACACAATTTATATAATTTGCTCCTATTGCTGTACATAAATCATTGTAGTCTTTTAAAGCTTTTGAATGTTCTTCTTGTGTTAATGGATTATTTCCGCTTCTGGCTGTTCTGTAATTCCTGTCTAACCCTATTCCATATACGTGATTTATAATATCATTATATTTAAGAAGTTTCCTAAATTGTATATATTCTATTCCATTTTTCTTTACATGTATTATGTTTTCATTTGATAAATCTTTCATGAATTCACCTTTCTTAAAAAATTTTAACTTTATGATATCGTGTTTTGTCATAAATTTAGTGACATCAATATTATTTTTTGATTAAGTATTAAATTTAAAAATTTTCTACTTTTCACCTTTTATGTTTTGTAATATCTCTTCTTTACTCTTATTATCTATATAGTTATATTTATTTTCACAACCTCCCATATTGAAATTGCAAATACTTTTGTAATCGCAATATTTGCAAGGAGTTTTCTTGTTTTTGTAGAAGGGCTTTAAATTTATACTTCCACCTAAAATCTCATTTGAAATTTGTTTTATTACTTTATACATATATTTTTGTAAATCTGCAAATTGCTCTTTTGTTACGGCTTTAGTCATTCTCTCATTCATACTTAAATTTCCTTCTTTTGTAATATATGCTGGCACAAGTTTAGAATAACCTTTTTCAAGATTTTTGTCATGTAGTTTTACAACATTTACATCTGCTAAAATAAGTCCTTTCATTTTAAAGTTTGTACGTATTTTTTCTTCAATTTCTTCTGGGGCTATGCGCTTATCTGCTTTTATCATTTGTTCTATCATGCTAAAATATAATATTCCTGCAGGCATTAAATCTTCTTCATTACATGCTACATCTAAATATGTTAAAAGTTGAATTTGTAGTCCTGCATATACTTCATTTAAGTCTATATTTTTTATTGAAGATTTATAATCTATTATTCTTAAATATTTTCCTTCTTCATTTTCTGCTGTGTCTATTCTGTCTATTTTTCCTATTATTTCGACCATTTTTCCATTATCTAAAGTCATTCTAATTGGTTTGTATTTTCCTTTTTCATCAAATTCTACCTCTGTTCCAAGTACTTTAAATCTGCTTTGTATAAGAGTTTCTATTATATATTTCATTGCTTTTTTTACCATTTTCTTTAATCTTAGTACAAGTGCTCTATATTTTGCAGTTGTCGTGAATATATAATTTTTGCTTTGCTGTAATTTGTTATCAACTATTTTATCTATTATTTCTGACATTTCATCTTCATTAATTTCTTCTAATTGTATTCCCGCTTCTCTTACATTTTCGAAAAATTCATCTATTACTTCATGTATAAATATTCCTGTGTCTATAGTCTGAACTTTTAGCTCTTCTGCTGGTTTGATTTTCAACCCATATTGTAAATAATATGAAAATGGACAACTTCTATATCTTTCTAATTGTGAAATACTTGTTGTTAAGGTATTTCCATATAATTTATCTACATTTTCTTGAGTGATTTTTTCAGGTAAATTTGTATAACTTAGGCCTCTTAAGTTTTGTTGTAGTCTTTCGTTCCATTCATTGTCTTTTTGATAATAATCAAAAATATAGTACCATAATTTTTCTATACTGTCTTGTTCTTTTAATTTACTAATATTAATTATTAATTCCTCATATGTGGTTTTTTTATTCAAAATTTCAGATTTTGTTTCAATTATGTCACTTTCTTCTTTTAGCTCAGGATAAATTTTCTTTATTTTGTTTATTAACATTGATGGTCTTAATGCTTTTCCTTGCATGTCTGATGAAGAGTATAATAAGTATAGTTTTTCTTCTGCTGTTGTAAAAGCTTTATAAATGTTGAAATTGTCTTCATATAATTTTTCTATTGTTCCTTTTGCAAGTTCTATTCCATCTTGTTTAAGTATTTCTCTATCAGTATCATTTAAAAAACCTTCATCTTTGTGTATACTTGGAAATACTCCATCATTTAGTCCTATTATAAAAATTGCTTTTACTTTATGGCTTCTTGACCTATCTACATCTCCCATTATTACTTGGTCTTGAGTTCCTGGTATTTTTGTTAAACTACTATTTTTAAATCCTACTTTTAGTATTTGTGCATATTTGTCTATTGTGATTTTATCATCTTTAAATACTAAAACAATTTCATCTAAAATGTCTATAATTATTTGCATACTGCTTTCATATTCGTTTGCTATGTCTATTTGCCCTATTTCTTTTAGTTCTTCTATTTTTTTTGCAACCTTTTCAGCTGTTTTTTGTTTTACTAAAAATTGATATATTGCCTTTGACATTCCTTCTGCTGTTTTATTTGCATCTATCTCTTTTTTTAGATTTATTAAAGGATCAACTAATTCTTTTCTTATTTGTTCAAGTCTTTCAATTTCTGCTTTGTCTTTTTCTTCATAATTTCCATATGTAAATTCTTTTTTCCATTTGTTTTGTTTTATTCCCCATTTTAAACAATATCTTTCTAGTTTAAATATGTCGTCTTCTTCTATATTAGAAAATCCTGTTTTTATATAGTTAAACATACTTTCATATGACCAGTTTTTTGTAAATATTTCTAAAATTGAAAGTACATATTGTACTACTATGTTTTGATTTAAATCTCTATCTTCATCTATAAATATTGGAATTTCATATTCTGCAAATATTGCTCGTGTGAGGCTTGAATAAGTGTCTATGTTTTTTGTAATTATTGAGATATCTTTATATCTATAATTTTTGTCTCTTACTAATTTTAATATTGTTTTTGCTACTTGTTCAATTTCTGAGTATTGATTTTTGGCTAGGAAGAGTTCTATGTTTTGCACTTGTTTAGTGTATTTATAATATCTATTTTCATATAGATTTTGTTCTAAGTGTTTTAATTCTGGTACTTTGAATCTATGAGCCTCTTCTAGTCCAATTTCTTCTATTTTTGATGTTAATGTATTTTCTACTTCTGCCTTAGATTTTGCTTCTTTTAACGCTTCTAATAATTTATTTACAGTTATCTGGTTTGAGTAGAATATGTCTGTGTCGGGATTTTTTACATTATGCAATTCGTCTGTGCATATTGTGATTGTTACTTGTTTTGCTATTTGTATTAGTTTTTTTATTATGTCATATTCTTGACTTGTAAATCCTGCAAATTCGTCTATATAAATTAGATTATCTCTAAATTCAGATACTTTATCCACATTTTCTGCAAGGATTGTTAATAAGTCTGCTTCATCTATGTACTTTCCTTCAAGTTGTTCTTCAAAATTTTTGTATATTATGTGCATATCTTGTAATTTATTTTTTAAGTATATATCTTGTTGCTTATTTATTTCTTGATCAAGCATTTCTACACTTATTCCGTGTTTTTTGAATTCTGTTATTGCAGTTTCTGCCATATCTACATTTTCGTCTGTTTTTCCTAAAAATTTTAGGTCTTTTTTATTGTTATTTAATATTGAATAAATTAACATTGCTTTTCCGCATTTACTTAGGTTTGTTTCTGTTCTTCCGCCAATTTCATTTATTACTCTATATGCCATTCTACTTAATGTTACTACTTCTGCATTTATTACTGCTTGTGTGTCTATTGCTTCCATGAGTTTTTTTTCAGCCGTAAATGAGAATTGTTCTGGTGTGATTATTAATATTTTGTTTTTTTCTTTTACTTTTTTGGCTATTTCTTTATAACAGTATTCACTTTTTCCTGTTCCTGCTCTTCCATATATTATTCTTAAACTCATATTTATTATTTTCCTCTCTTCTGTTGCATTCCTTGTTGAAATATAATTATATTTTTTATGATTGAATTATATATTAATTCATTTTAATTGTCAATATAAATGCAAATACTTGTTTGCTTTATTATTACCTTATTTAGTTCATGTTTCTCTTTAAATTTTTGCGGTTTTATGGTATAATTAATAGTGAAGGTGATGCTTATGAGAATAGAAAATGATAAAGAATTTATGAATATAATTAATGACATTATAAATAATGAAACTGTTCAACAAATGAAAAATTTTAGACAACATTTTGATACTTCTTGTTATGAGCATTGTTTAGAAGTAGCTTATTGGTCTTATCTATTTTGTAAAAAACATAATTTGGATTATATCTCAGTTGCAAGAGCAGGAATGCTACATGACCTATTTTTATATGATTGGAGATATTCACATAAAAATTTAGGTAAATGGCACGCTTTTTATCATCCAAAAGTTGCATTAAATAATGCTACAAAATTATTTGATTTAAATGATAAAGAAAAAGATGTAATTTTAAAACATATGTGGCCTGTTACTTTCTTTCAATTTCCTAAATATAAAGAAAGTTTTGTTATAACTGTAACAGATAAATTAAGTGCTATAAAATCTTGGTTTGATTATTGTCATTCTTTTATAATACAAAAGAAACTTATAAGATATGCATATGTATTCTTTGCTTGTAGTTTTTTAAAACTTTTATAATCTATTTGTTAAATATCTATAAAATGTATAATTCCTACATATTTGTAAATAATATGTAGGAATTTTCTTTTACTTTATCTATACTGTAAAATTAAGAAAGGATTTTTTATGGATAATACAAAAATTGGTAATAAAGAAACTATTGCTTTACTAGTAACAATTACTTTTAATCACATAATAATGAACATAACGAAATCAATAATAGATACAACTCTTTCTGCTTCTTTACTAAATATTTTATATGTTGGTATTATTGCAATAATTTTTACATGCACAATATGTTATTTTTTAAATAAATTTCCTACTTGTGATTTAATAGATATTTCTGGTTTTCTCGGAGGTAATTTTTTAAAATGGGTAATTGGACTACTATATATAGCATATTTTATTTTTTTTGCAGGGTCTATGCTTAATATGTTCGCATCATGCTTGCAGATAATTTATTTTCAATTAACAAAATTATTTTATATTATATTAATTTTAGTAATAGCAGCTTTATTTGCTTGCACCCAAAAATATAATGCAATTTTTAGAAGTTCTCTTGTTATATTTCCTTTTCTAATAATTAGTACTTTGTTTTTGTTCTTCTCAGATATGAGATTTTTTGAGGTCGAAAAAATCAATCCTATTTTTGGAAAAGGTATTTTTACTGCATTTGTTACAGGAATAAGCAACATGTTTGCTTTTCAAGCAATTGCTTATATATATTTTACACCTCCTTTGTTAAAAGATCCTAGTAAAATAAAAAGAATTTCTATTTCAGCAATTATTTGCTCTTGTATCTTTTTATTAGTAAGTGTAGCAATTATTTTATTTATGTTTAATGGTTTTATAGATACGGACGAATTATTGCCACTATATTCAGCAGTAAAATATATAGAATATGGTTCTTTCTTCCAAAAAATGGACTCAATTTTTATATTAATTTGGATTATATCTTTTATAAGCTTTTTAGGAATAACATTAAAATTTGCAAGCAATATTTTGAAAAAAATTACTTCTACTCAAAATGGAACATTATGTAGTTTTGTACTTGCATTACTACTTTTTATCGCAAGTATTTGGCAAAAAAACTATGCAACTTCCATATATATTGTAGGGATTGTATATAAATATGCATTTTTAATTTTGGTTATTGGAATTAGCTTTTTGGTCCTACTATTTTCTGTTATGAAGAAAAAAATGTTGAGGTGGTTTAAATGAGTAAAAATCTAGTTAATATCATTATTTTTGCTATTTTACTTGTTATATTTATTAATGGTTTTTCTGAATCTTACACTATGCATAACATTAGTAATTTAGCACATGTTCTTGCTCTGGGAATTGATAAAGGTGAAAATGCAAAATTAAAACTTTCAGCACAATTTAGTAAAAGTTCTTTATTTGCAAAAGGCGGTTCTTCTGACGCATCTAGTAGTATCTTCTTAATATCAGCAGAGGCAGACTCTATTTTTAGTGCATTAAATTTATTAAATAGTTACATTGGTAAAGAAATTAATTTGTCACATTGTAGTGTTATTATTTTTTCTGAAGATTATGCAAAAGAACGGTATTTCTACAGAAATTTATAGTTTGATAAATGATGAACAAGTTAAGCCATATGCAAATTTAGTTATTAGTAATTGCTCTGCATATGATTACTTGAATAATACTAATCCTAACCTTGAAAAATTAACTACTCAATATTATGATACTTTCTCAATTGCTAGTAGATTTACCGGATACCTTTCTGATATAACTTTAGGAAATTTTTATAATGATGTCTCTTCTAAAAATTGTGATAGTTCTGCTATATTAGGAGGTCTAAATTCAACTGCTAGAACAGAAGCAGAAAAGAAATCTGATTCTAGTGAAAGTTCTGACAATTCTTCATCAAGTAGTTCTTCGTCTAGTGAGTCTTCATCTGAAGGAAGTTCATCTGAAGAAAGTTCTTCTGGAGAATCCTCATCTAGCGAAAACTCTAGTAACAATTCTTCTGGCACACAAAATAATCCTAATTCTGAACAAGATTCGAAAAATCAAGAAAGTCAAAACATTGTTACAAATCCAGAAGATTTAATTGCTGGAAATACTTCTATCGTTGGAGAACAAGGTGTTGAAAACTTAGGGATTGCAGTTTTTAATGGAGATAAACTTTGCGGAAAATTAACTGCAACTGAGTCTATTTGTCATCTATTAATTACAAATGATGTTGATTCTTTTATAATTTCTGTTGATAGTCCTTTTGTTGATAATGAAAAAATGGAATTGATTTTGACTCCAAAAAAGAAGACAAAAATTTTTACTGAAATTAATGGTGATTCTGTTAAAATCTGTTTAGATATAAATGTTAATGCAGATATAGTAACTCTTGAAGAAGGAATTGATTATGAAAAAAACGAAAATTTAGATAAAATTTCTGAATCTGCTAATAAGTATTTGAAAAACGAACTAAGTAAATATCTTGATAAGGTTTCTAGAGAATATAATTGTGATATAGACCATTTCTGTATGAGCGCTTTGGGACATTTTGCTACTATTCAAGATTGGGAAAATTTCAATTGGCGTGAAAAATATAAAAATGCTGATTTTGATATTAATGTTAATGTGCAAGTAATTTCTAGTTTGCTTGTTACTAGAACTTAAACTACTATTAAAAAGAGGACTTCATAATATTTTGAAGTCCTCTTTATTCATATTCTATTGTTTAAATCCCTCTCCTAATACTTCTCTTGCATTAGCAACTACTATAAAACATTTTTCATCTATCTCTTTTGCTAATTTTTTAATTTTATAAATATCGCCTCTGGATGCAGCACAAATTAAGACTAACTTATCTTTATCACTGTACATTCCTTTTCCGTAAAGGCCTGTAACTCCCCTTTTCACATTTTTTTCTATTGAATCCGAAATTTCTTCATTTTTGTCAGATATTATAAATAATAATTTTGTAAAATATACTCCTTCAAAAATTACATCTACCATTTTTCCATATAAATAGATAGCAATTATAGAATATAATCCGATTTCAATTTGCCTGAAAAATAGTACATTAAGAATAATAATTGCTAAATCTATTATTGTTAAATATTTACTTATAGAAATATTATTATCATATGCTTTTATAATGTTAGCTATTAAATCTGTTCCACCTGTTGATGAATTAACTTTTAATATTATTGCAGTACCTATTCCTATTATAAGCCCGCCATATATGCATGCCAAAAATCTATCTGTGGTTATCGGCGGATACTTATCAAATATGTCTATAAATACTGATAAGCTAATGGTTCCTATTATTAATTTTATTAAAAATTCTCTTCCTAGTTTATATCCAGCAAAAATAAATAATGGTATATTTAACATTATCATCACTGTTCCCATAGGTATTTTTAATAAATAATATGTTATTGTTGCTATTCCTGAAAATCCTCCTGATGATAACTGATTTGGTAGCAAAAAAGAAGAGATGCCAAATGCCATTATTGCAGATCCTATTAGTGTTCCTGCCCAATCTACTATTACTCTTTTTATTTTTCCTTTTTCCATAAAAAATACACTCCTAATACTACAATTGTTTGTAATATTTGGAGTGTTTATACTTTAAAAATAAACTTTTACTTTCTATTTATATGTAAAATAACTTTTTTAGCAATTTTTATAATATTCACCCTATTTTTATTAAATAACTATTTTTTCTCCATCTTCAGTATAATATTCAATTGATTGTTGTGGCTCTATTTTTAAAACTTCTCCAAAATCATAAACTATAGCCGAAGCTCCTCCACTAACACTTGCATCTCTATTTGCTGAAATTACTATTGGTTCAACATTTTCTTCAAAATCATGTACTGTCATTTCATATGAATTTCCATTTTCGTAGTAGTGTATTATCTCTTCTTCTACTTCTGGCTCTACGAATGTATTTAAATAAATACTGTAATTTAATATATAAAAATTATTTGAATTTTGACTTGCTAATTGTTTTACTCTTTCTATTTCTTTTTCTATTGCTTCAATTTTGTCAGCAACTAATTCTTTTTCAAAACTTGATGTTTCATTTTCGTTCCAATCTAAAGTAATATCTATTAAATAATTGTTTTCATTTTGATAATTACTATAATAGTAAGTGTCTTTGTTTCTGTCTGTTAAGGTATATAGATTTTTATAGCCTATTATATTACTATCATATAAATCTTCTTTTGCTAAATATCTACTATATATAGCAATATAATCTGCCCAATCTTCCATTTCTATATTAATCGAATAATCTTCATAAAAAATACAAATATATGATGTAGTATAATAAAAATCAGTTAATTTTCCTCTTTTGTATAATTCTATAAAATTTGCAACATCTTCTTCTATGTCTCTATAATTATTTACAACCGAATCTCCAGATAAAGTTTCTTCTGAATAATAATATAATATACTATGATAAGCTGAAGTTCTTAATATATCTATAATTGGTGCATCTGATGTAAATAATTTTTCTAATGGTATTTTTTCTCCTGTTGATAAGTCATAATTTAATCCTGTCATTCCTTGATAAAAATTATCACTATCATCATCAATTTTACTCCAATAATTTAATGCTAAAGATAGAGTATCAGCAAAGTTTCCTGTATTGCTAACAGTTACGGTTACATTTACTACTTCAGATAAGTCTTTTATTTTTTCTTTGTAATAGTTTAATGCTGTTGTTTCAATTTCTTCATTTATCTTGTTTTGGATTTCTTTGTTTCTTAATCCATCAATTTCAAAATAAGAAACTTCTACTTTTTCTTTGGTTGCTTTTCTACTTTTTATTTTTAAATCATTTTGATTATATTTTCCTTTTAAATTTATTCCGGCAACATCTTTTTCTTTGTTTGAGGTTTCTATGATATTTTCTTGGGAGTCATTTTCTTCAACATCTGTTATATCTATTCTTTCGTATATTACTATTAATGTTGTAATTGTTACACATATTATTGAGAATATTATTACAAATATTAGCTTGGCTTTAGTAGTTTTGAACATATCCTGCCTCCTTTGCTATATTTTGACCATTTGTTGATATCATTTCTTTTAATAGTTTCCTTGTGTTACTATTTTCTGGCTCATCTTTTCTAATTACCGCATAATATGTTGTTTGAAATCTGTATAAACCGTTTTTTATATTATCATATGTTGGTTCAATTTCATCTATTGATATATATTTGATAGAATCACTTGGGTACATTGTTTTGGCATAATAGTCATATGCATATCCTATTGCTGTGCTTTTATTGTTGTATTCTGAAATTACACCTATTATATCTGTCATTCCAGAATTTATTGTCTCAGTAATTGGGGGCATCATTGATATATCTTGCATTATTAATGATACCATACCATTTTGACTTTCTGAATTTGTTGGTTTTTGGAATGCAAGTATTTCTGCATCTGCTCCTCCAACTTCATTCCATCTTGTAATTTTTCCAGAATATATGTCTTGAATTTGTGTTAATGATAAATTATCTATTACATTTTCTTTGTTTACGAAAAACACAAATGGTTCTTTTACAACAGGTACTATCTCAAGCTCTACTTCTGCTTGTTCTGCTAATTGCAATTCTTCTTCTGAAGGGTATGGAACTAATATTAAGTCTACATTTTTATTTATTAAGTTCAAATATGCATTATGTGTTTTACTATGTGTTACATCTACATTTTCTATGTCGGTTCCTGTAAAGGCTGATTTGAAAGCTTCTGCTAGAGGCAAAGTTGATATTGAACCATCTATTTTAGGATAATTTTTAAGTGTAAATAATGTTTCTTTATTATTATCTTCTTCTACAGGCTTTGCTTTTGCAAAATATAAATAGCCTACTGCACATCCTAAAACTACTAATATCATTATTACTATTAATAATATATTTATTATTTTATCGTTTTTTTTCATTTGATTTTCCATATGATTCTACCTTTCTAGAATTTTAAAGACTTGCTTGTTTCAATTATTTTTATTAATTTACACTATAAATTTTTTTGATTTTTTATTTTTCTCAAATACTAGTATTTTCTGAATTAATTATGTTCTTCTAAAAATTCTGGATATCTTTCTAAAATTTCTAATTCCAATTTTCCTTGTTTTATTTTTTTATCTTGTTTTACAATTAAGTCTAAATCATACATCTCCTTTAATTTTTCTATATTTTCTTTCTTATGCCCAATTACATTATTTGCATCTTGAGGATTAACCGTTACTTGAACTTTTTTTACTTTTACATTTAGTTGCTTAATTTTATTTACTATACTATCATACCATAATCCTGATTCTACTAGTTGTCTAAATGCTGGATGATATGGTCCTGCAACTACTTCGCTTTTTTCATTATTGGGGTCTGTTATTTCGTCTGTATTTTGTAATCCTATTCTAATTACTTCTATTCCTTTTTTTACAAACATAGGAACTAATTCTTTACAAATTTCTACTGCTTGTACTACTGAAAGTGGTGTATATTTCTCATCTAAATAGTCTTTTTCTAATTTAGTATTTTTTATTACTAATACTGGATAAATTCTAACCATTTTAGGTTTTAATTTTATTAATTCTCTAGCTGTGTTTACTTCATCTATTCTTGTACTTTCAGGTAATCCAACCATCATTTGATGTCCTAATTTAAAACCATACCATCTTATTAATTTTGATGCTCTCTTTACATCTTCAAATGTGTGTCCCCTATGACTTTGCTTTAATATATAATCATTTGCTGATTGTACACCTAGTTCGATTGTTTCTACTTTGTATTTTTTTAATCTTTTTAAAATTGTTTTATCTATGTAGTCTGGTCTAGTAGAAATTCTGATACTATTGATTTTTCCTGCTTTTATGTATTTGTATGCAGTTTGTAAAAATTCTTCTTGTTTTTCAACTTCAATTCCTGTAAAGCTTCCGCCAAAAAAAGCCACTTCTTTTTGTGCATCTTTGTCTCTGATATTTTCTAAGTAAAAGTTTATTGTTTTTTCTATATCTTCTTTTGTAATCATTTTTTGTTGTCCACTAATTGATTTTTGATTGCAAAATACACAATCATTTGGACACCCTAGATGTGGTACAAATATTGGAATTATATAGTGTTTGCTCATATTAACTCTCACCTTCCTTGAAACTTTTTTATTTTTGTTTTATTGTTTCTAATGCTTTTCTCGCAGCTTCTATTTCTGCTGTTTTTTTAGATTTTCCTTCTCCTGTTGCTAATATTTTTCCATTACATTTTACTTCTGCTTCAAATGTTTTGTCATGGTCTGGACCTTTTTCATTTACTATTACATATTGTATATTTACATCTCCATGTATTTGTAATTTTTCTTGTAAAACGGTTTTATAATCTTTTTGTCCTACATTGTGACTCGCTTTTTCTATTTCTTCTTTTAAGTTTTCTATTATAAATTTACTTGCTTCTTCTATTCCTCCATCTAAATATATTGCTGCTATTACCGCTTCTACACTATCTGCTAGTATCGCTGGTCTTACTTCTTCTCTAGATTTTCGCTCTGAATTACCTAAGTTTAAGAAATCACTAAAATTATGCATTTTGGCTATTCTGTATAGGCTTTTTTCGCATACTACTGTTGCTCTAACTTTAGTCATTTCTCCTTCTTTTAGGTGAGAATAATTTTTATACAAATATATACTTGATATGAATTCTAATATGCTATCTCCTAGAAATTCTAGTTTTTCGTTGCTTTCAACTCCATGCTCATATGCATATGATGTGTGTGTTAATGCTTTTTTTAATAGTTCTTTGTTTTTGAATGTGTATCCTATCTGGTCTTCTAATTTTTTCATTTTTTTCAGTTTATGTTAGTTTTTGTTTCTAACATTTCTCCCTTCTACATAATTGTTTTATAATTTGCACTTTTCCATTTATATTATATACTTTTTTTTATTTTTTTCAAGTTTTTTCGCATTTTATATTTTACAAAATTTTCAACTTTTATGAAAATGTTTAAGTGACTAAAATATATGAATGAAAGAAAAGTTTAAATGCTTTGAAATATTCATTATGGAATGACTTTTTAAAAATCTTTTAAATTTTTTTAAAAAAACTATTGAATTTCTTATTGAAATGTGCTATTATATATAAGCATTTAAGTTGCAAAACTAATCGAGGCGTAGCGCAGTTGGTAGCGCGCGTGGTTTGGGACCATGAGGTCGCAGGTTCGAACCCTGTCGCCTCGACCAAAAGAAAAATATTCTTGAAAGACTTGAAACAACTAGGTTTCAGGTCTTTTGTTTTATCTGAATTTTAGTGTTTTTTAACCGTATTTGAGAGTGTCTGTAAAAGGCTGTAATATGCTATTTTACTCTGTTAGCCTTTGTTAGCCTTTCTCAGCCTTTTTCACAACTGCTTACACTTAACTCTCCAAAATTTTCCCTTTTAAGTTTTGGAGAGTTAAAAATAACTCTCCAAATATACAGAGAAAAATACTGC
>CALYBE010000035.1 GCA_944393735.1 uncultured Clostridia bacterium | reverse complement strand
CCATTTATTGAAAGAAATGATATAATATAAAAACTTACAAATTAGCCAATAAAATAAGAATTTAGAAAATTTGACAAAGCTAAAATTACTATGGTAGCATTTAATCAAGTTCAGAGCCTTAAGAAAGGAATGAGATAAAAAATGAAAAAAGTAAGCTTTTATACATTAGGATGTAAAGTTAATCAATATGAAACAAATGCAATGATGCAGAAATTCAAAGAAGCAGGATATGAAATAGTAGATATAGACAAAGACATTTCTGATATATGTGTAGTAAACACATGTACAGTAACAAACATGTCTGATAGAAAATCAAGGCAGGCATTAAGAAAAGTAAAACTACAAAATTCTAAAGCTATTATTGTAGCAACAGGGTGCTATGCTCAAGTATATAGAAAAGAGCTTGAAGAAATGCCTGAAATTGACATTGTATTAGGAAATGAAGAAAAAAACAAAATAGTAGAATATGTAGAAAAATACTTAAATGAAAGACCAGAAACAAAAATATCAAAAATAGAAGAGATAGGAAACATAAAAGAATTCGAAGATATGGGGCAAATTTCATATACAGAAAAGACAAGGGCAGTAGTAAAAGTCCAAGACGGATGTAATCAATTTTGTTCTTATTGTATAATTCCATATGCGAGAGGAAGAGTAAGAAGTAGAAAAATAGAAAGTGTTATTAAAGAGATAAAACAGATTGCAAATAATGGAATTCAAGAAGTAGTAATTACAGGAATACACCTTGCTTCATATGGTAAAGATTTTGAAAACAATATAGGATTAATAGATTTATTAGAAGAAATAAACAATATTGAAGGAATACGAAGAATTAGATTGGGGTCATTAGAGCCTAAAATCATAACAGAAGAATTCATGGAAAGACTAATCAAATTAGAAAAAATATGTCATCATTTCCATTTATCATTACAAAGTGGCTGTGATGAAACTCTTAAAAGAATGAATCGAAAATATACAACTAAAGAGTTTGAAGAAATTGTAGATAGATTAAGAAAATATTATAATGATGTAATACTTACTACAGACATAATTGTGGGATTTCCTGGAGAGACTGAAGAAGAATTCTCTACAACATATGAATTTTTGAAAAAAATAAAATTTTATAAAATGCATATATTTCCATATTCACCACGAAAGGGTACTGTTGCAGCAAATATGCCTAATCAAGTAGATGGAAATATAAAAGAGCAAAGAAGTAAAAAATTAATAGAACTTTCAAATAAAAATCAGTTAGCATATAATCAACAACTTGTTGGAAAAGAAGTAGAAGTTTTATTTGAAGAGCCTCATTATATAGACACTCAAAATTGCAGTAATTGTAACATCCAGGAGGCAAGAAATAATGAAAAAATAGTTAAATATTATAAAGGACATACACAAAATTATATTCTAGTACATTATAAAACAAATGAAGATATTGAAAATCAAATAAAAACAGTAAAAGTACAAAGAGCTGATATAGAATATGTAGAAGGAGAAGATAGTGGGAGGAAAACATTTTGAAAAGGAAAAAACAAATATAGCTAAAAACTTATTTTTGATTATATTTATTTTAATATTCGTATTCTCAAGTATAATGGTAATAATTTGGCTTATTGGAAACTATGGTTTGTCAAAAATAGAAAATGAATTAATAGATAAAGTTGTAACTATAAATTCTGGCGAAGATAATGATATTGAAGGACAAGATAATGAAAATAAAGGTTCTATAAGTGTTGATTTTAACAGCTTAAAAGAAATAAATTCAGATATAGTTGCATGGATATATATTAAGGATACAGATATAAATTATCCAATACTACAAACAGGTGACAACAATTATTATTTGAGAAGAGATATTTATAAAAAATATAGTTTTTGTGGAAGTATTTTTATGGATTATAACAATTCATCAGATTTTTCAGATGATAACACAATTATATATGGCCATAATTTAAAAAATAAGAAAATGTTTGCAGATTTATCAAAAATATATAATGGGTCACTTGGAAATAAAGTTGAAATTGAAATCTACACAGAAAATGAATTCCATAAATATCAAGTCATAACTTCATATATGGAAGAACCTAATAATGATATTATACAAAGGTCATTTACAAAAGAGGAGAAAAACACTTATATTACTGAAAATATAAGCAAAAGTAAAACAAAATTTGAATATTCAGCAGATATTTCAAATAAAATGTTAACACTTGTAACTTGTGATTCTACAGGAAAAAAGAGAATCGTAGTTACAGCACTTGAAATAATGTAAAATCAAAATATTCACAAATTTCCAAAAAACTTTCAAATTTAATTGACAAAAAAATACATAAGATATATAATTTGAATGTAAAATTTAAATTAAGTTTTAAAACTAAAAATAGGAAATTTTATAGCTGTTTCAGGAATTTCCTGTTTTAAAGAAAAAAGAAGGGAGTTTTTTTATTATGAAGAGAACAACTTTAAGATTAGTAGTAATAGTTGCAATAATGGTAGCACTATTATTAGGACTTACAATAAATAGTAAAGCAGCTTCAGTACCATTTTACATTAGTAATGCTAGTGGAGAAATAGGACAAACAGTAGCTGTAACAATCAAAACAACAGACAAAATAGTAGCAGATGATATAAACATTGATATATCATATGATACAGACAAATTATCAATAACAAATAATGATATAATTTTATCACAAGCAATTTATGATACATTTACAGTAGACGAAAACTTTATGTATGGTGTAAAAGAAGACCAAAAAGTTATTTCAATTGGTGGATATAAAATGTCTCCTTTTACATTTGAAGCAGACACAAATTTAGTAACACTAAACTTTACAATAAAAGAAGGAACACTTGAGGATACTGAACTTAGTGTAATAATTGATAGTGAAAATAGTGAAGATGGAAATCGTTATTATGGAGAAATCAAATCTACAATAACACCTATTTTCCCTGTAACAAGTATAGAAGTTACTCCAACAAGTGGAGTATTAAATGTTGGTGAAACAGAAAACTTAACAGCAACAGTTTTACCTGAAAACGCAACAAACAAAACAATTACATGGTCATCATCAAATGAGGCAATAGCAACAGTTGCTGATGGAGTTGTTACTGCAAAAGGACCTGGAGAAGCAACAATAACAGCAACAAGTTCAAATGGATTAACAGCTACATATACAGTATCAGTTAAATTACCATTAACAGGAATAAAATTAAGTGAATCAACTTTAGATGTTTTACTTAACCAATCAGCTAAATTAGATGTTATATATAATGAGCCAAACACAACTGATGATAAAACAGTTACATGGACTTCATCAGATGAAAGTGTAGCAACAGTTGAAAATGGAGTAGTAAAAGGTTTAAAAGTTGGAACAACAACAATTACAGCAAAAGTAGGAGAATTTTCTGAAACATGTGAAGTTACAGTATCTGAATTACCACTAGAAGGAATTGCTTTAGATACTAAAGACTTTTTATTAGAAGAAGGTTTAAAAACTACATTAACAGTATTATATAATCCAGAAAATACAACAGATGATAGAACAGTAATATGGTCATCATCAGATGAAAAAGTAGCAACAGTTGTAGATGGACTTGTTACAGCAGTAGCTCCTGGTACAGCTAAAATAACAGTTGCAACTTTAGATGGAAAATATACAGCTGAAGTAACAATAACAGTTACTGAAAAACAAGTTGTAGAAGAAGAAAAACCTACAACAGAGGAAAAACCTACAACAGAAGAACCAGTAACAGATGAAACAGCTACAGACGAAAAAGTAGAAACATCTGTAGAAGAAAACAAATCAGATTTACCAAATACAGGTGATATAGCAATTGGTGTATTTGCGGTATTAATGGTAATATCATTAGCAGGAATTGTTTTTATTGTTAAAAGCAAAAAAAATAATTAATATTCAATAAAAATATAGGCACTTCACAAATGAACAGCTAGTTTGTGTAGTGCTTATTTTAATAAAAAAGGAATGGGGAGTTTATATGAAAAAAAAGATAATTAGTTTATTAGCATTATTAATGATAATATCAAACTTTTTACTTTGTAATTATGTATATTCTTTTGATGCAAAACTATTAGCAAGTTCAAATAATGATTTAACTAGTAAAAATTACACAAATACAACAGGTCCTGAAATAAAAGTAAATTCAAATAATGTTATAATATATCAATTAGATTATGGATACACAGGCTATTATGGAATTACAATGCCATCAACTTATCCAACTACATTTCAATTAAAAGTAACTGGAACAGATTTAAAGCCAGCATTTAAGGTTGTTGAAGGAGATGACATAATAAAGGTTAGTAGCACTGGACTTATAGAAGCAAATCCAAAAGCTCGTGTTTATTACTCTAGTATTAAACAATATGGTTATGAATACAATTATGGAGATGCTGTAGTTAGAATTAACATTGATGGTAAATATTATTATGTTAATGTAACACTAAAAAATTATATGAAAGATGACTCTGATGAAATAATAGATGAATTTATAAGTAAAAATATAAAAAGTAGCATGACTGAATATGAAAAACTATTAGAAGTTGTAAAGTGGATAATAGATAATTATGGATATTCAACTGAATGTTCTGACTTTAGGTCTATGGTAAAAAATGGAGCAGGGGATTGTATTGCACATGCTAATTTGGTTACATATGTATGTAATAAGATTGGACTAGAGGCAAATTTAAGATATGCAGTAAACAGAAATCCAAATACAGATACAGTATATGATCCAATAAACAACCACCATAATGCAACAGTTATAGCTGATGGAGTAATTTATAAAGTAGATACAAGCTTTGGAGATAATGTATTTGAACTTAGAGAAGAAGAAGGTGGATTTTGTTTTGTAACAGGAACAGATTCTGAAGGAACTTATGCAGCATTACTTCAATATGATGGAAGAGAAGATGAAGTAGTTATACCTTCAACATATTCTGGATATCCAGTAAAAAAAATACTAACAGGAGCATTTAGCAATGCATACCACAAGTGCAAAAAAATTACAATACCAGACTCAGTAGAATATATAGGAGATAATGCATTTTCTAGTTATACAGAAACAGTATATATCCCTAGTTCAGTTAAAACAATAGGAAATATGTCAAATGCGGAAAATTTGAAAAATCTGACTATAGATTCAAAAAATCCAAACTTTTCATATAGTGATTACATAATATACAATAAAAATAAAACAGAAATAGTAGCATGTTTAAGTTCAAAAGATACACCATTAGTTATACCAAATACTATTACAAGGATTGAAAAAAATGCTTTTAAAGATTGTAATAAAATTACTGGAGGTGTTACAATTCCAAAATCAGTTAAATACATTGGAGATGGAGCTTTTGATGGAACAGGAATCACAAATATAGTAATCGAAGATGGCTGTACAGCAAGTATTGGTTCAAAAATAGGAGATTCTTTTTATACTTTGAAAATGATTAGAATTCCAGAGACTGTTACTAGCATTGCAAATAATATTACATCAAGTCCAACATATTTAACCATATATGGAAAATCAGGTTCATATGCTCAAACTTATGCAGAAAGTAATTCAATTCAATTTGTAAGTGAAGATACTATTGGAAAATATACAATAGTTAATGGAATGAGCTCATTAACAGAAAATCAACTTAGTATAGATGGAAATGTTACGACAGAATACAATTATGATGGAACAGAAAAGAAACCAAAAGTAACAGTAAGTTATGGTAGTACAGTGCTTAAAGAAGGTGTGGATTATAAAGTAACATATCCTGAAGATACAATAAATTCTAATGGAGGAGAAACAAAGACAATTACAGTAACAGGAATAGGAAAATATACTGGTACATCAACATCAACATATACAATAGAAAAAGTAGACACAAATTTTGACTTTGAAGTAGAAGATATATTCTATGGAGAAAAACCAAATCCAGTTATATCTGAAGGATTTATTGGCTCAAAAACACCTTCATTCTACTATAAAAATGTAGACACAGGAGAATATTATTATCCAGATAATCAATATAATAGTAAAAATATATTAGATGTTGGACAATATCAGGTAGAAGGACGAGACTCATATGTAACTTTATCTAACTTCAATAGTTCTACAGTTTATAAATATTTTAATGTTCTTCCTGCAAGTAATACATTAAGAGTAATTTGTGATAATGTGGAATATGGTGAAAAACCTAGTCCTGAAGTAACCATAAACTATTCTGGCGGAAATATTACTTTTTATTATAAAACTCAAGGAGCTTCTGATAGTACATATACAACAACTGTTCCAACAGCTAAAGGTAAATATACTGTAAAAGCAGTATCAGCAGCAACTAATAATTATAAAAAAGGTGAATCTACAGCAAACTTTGAAATAGGTGTAAATGTAACTGATAAAGAAGAAGTTGCTTTACCTGAAGAATTTGAATACAAGGAATTAAGTGATGGAACATTAAAATTGACAAAATACATTGGATCTAGGAAAAATGTAATAATACCTTCTACTATTAATGGAAAAACAGTAACACAATTAGATAGAGAATTTATAGATGAATATTCAGAAGACTTAAGTCCAGATGTTTTGCAATCTACATTAGTAGAAAGTGTTACAATTCCTGCAACAGTAAGAACTATACATAATTATACATTTTCATATGCCACAAAATTAAAAGAAATAAATGTTGACGCAAGTAGTCCATATTTCTATTCTGAAGATGGAGTTCTATACAAAAAAAGTGGAAGTTATCTTACATTATATAAATACCCTATTGCTAAAGAAGGAACAGTTTATACTGCACCAGCAAAAGTATCAGTAATATATTGTAATTCAATTGAAAAAAATGAATACATTCAAGAAATAAACTTGCCTAGTACAGTAAGAGATTTAAGAGTAAGTGCAATTGGATATGACCCTAATTTGAAAAAAATAAATGTATATGGAAAAAATACAATTTTTTACGAAAATGCAGTTGGTAGAGAATGTCCAAATTTAACAATGTATGTGTATGAAGGTTCATATGCACAAACTTTTGCAAAAGATAATAATATTAAATATGTTATATTTGAAGAAAAACCAATATCAGGTATAAGTTTAGATAAAACAACTTTAAATTTAAAAAAAGGAGAAACAAGTACATTAACAGCTAAAATAACTCCAACAGATACAACAGACAGTAAAACAATAACTTGGACAACAAGTAAT
Organism: uncultured Clostridia bacterium; assembly: GCA_944393735.1. Classification (GTDB taxonomy): domain Bacteria; phylum Bacillota; class Clostridia; order TANB77; family CAG-508; genus CAG-269. Next base: position 6,219 of record CALYBE010000035.1, on the reverse strand, counting down.
AGTTCAGTAGCAAGAGTATCTGGAGGAAAAATAACAGCAGTAGGTGTAGGAAAAGCTACAATAACAGCAAAAACTTCAAACGGAAAAACTGCAACTTGTCAAGTTACTGTTACAGAAAAAGTATCATATGTATTAGGAGACATTAATAAAGATGGAAGTATTAATGCAAGAGATGCAAAACTTGCTTTGCAATATTATTCAGGACAAACAACATTATCAGCAGAACAAAAATTATCAGCAGATGTTAATGGAGACGGAATTATAAATGCAAGAGATGCAAAATTGATACTTCAATATTATTCAGGCAAGATTGATAAATTTTAAAAAAGGAGAAAATTTGAAATGAAAAATAAAGTTATCAAAAAGTTACTTATAACAATAGTAGTGATTATTATGATAGCAAACATGTTTACCAATTATAAAGTTTTTGCAACAAATGAAATTACCTATACATTAAGTAATACTATTACAGCAAAATTAAGTGAAGATGGTACATTAACTGTTTCTGGAACAGGAAATATGCCAGATTTTAGTAGTCAAAAAAATGAGCCATGGTATGGTGAAAATATAAAAAAAGTAATAATAGAAAATGGAATAACTAGTGTAAGCAAATATGGATTTTGTGAACTTAAAGAATTAACTACAATTTCATTGTCTAACACAGTTACAAGTATTGGAGAGGGAGCTTTTTATGGTTGTTCAAGTCTAAAAGAATTTAATGCACCAACTTCCTTAAGAACAATTGAATCTGGGGCATTTGCAGAATGTACAGCTTTAACTCAAATTAAATTAAATGAGGGATTAAAAAAAGTATCAAGTTATGTATTTCAAAGTACAGCAATAACAGAAATGTCAATTCCTTCAACAGTTACTGATTGGGGTTTTGGTGCAACATTATATTGTAGTAAATTAGAAGAATTTAAAGTTGCTGATGGAAATACAGAATACTTTACTGATAAAGGAGTACTATATTGGAAACCAACTCAATACACTAATTTTGAAGTTAGTGCATATCCTTCAGCAAATAAAATGGAAAGTTATGAAATATTAGAAGGAGTTAAATGTATAGATCAGGATGCTTTTTACAATGCTAAAAACTTAAAACAAGTCACAATTCCTAATTCCATTACAATGCTTCGAGCTTATGCATTTGCGGGTAGTGGTTTAACAACTGTCACAGTTCCTGAAATTGCTTTAACAGTTTTTGCACCAGGCATATTTAAAGATTGTACTAACCTTGAAACAGTTAATTTTTATGCAAATCCTGATGCATATTTTACAGGTGCAGAATTAGTATCTAGTACATTCCTAAATTGTACAAGTTTAAAAAATGTTAATATAGCAGGAAATATTGATAATATTGCAATGAGTTGTTTTGAAAATTGTACTTCACTAGAAGAAATTACAATACCAGAAACAGTAAAAACAATTTCATCAAAAGCATTTTTAAATTGTACTTCTCTAAAAAATGTAAATTGGTCAGAAAATATTGAAAAAGTCTCAGAATCAGCTTTTGAAGGATGTACAAGTTTAAAACAAAAATACCCTGATAAATTTGAATTAAGAGACAATGGATATTATATGCCTGAAACAGCTGATATAAAAATAACTGGAGAATATAAATATGATTTAGCACAACAAGTTTTAGAACTAGTAAATCTAGAACGTACTAACTCAGAATTGAGTACACTTGTAATGGATGAACAACTATTTGAAACAGCAAATCAACGTGCTGCTGAATTGGCAATAAGATTTGAACATGATAGACCAGATCTAACAGATTGCTATGAAATTTTTCCTTCTAATTATTATACAGCAGCAGAAAATATTGCAATTGGACAATCTACACCTAGTTCTGTAATGTTATCATGGATGAATTCAAGTGGACATAGAACCAATATTATGAATCCTAACTTTAAAGCGATTGGAATTTCATGCTTCTATTATAATGGAACATATTATTGGGTACAATGTTTTACAAATACTGGTACACAAATGACAAACTACCCAAAAAATGAAACAGTACAGGCAACAATACCTGTAGCTTTAAGAGATTTAGAATTCTCTTGTTCAACACAAAATATAACATTAGGTGTTGAAGGAGAAAAAACTATATCAATAACTGGAACATATCAAAATTCAACAAAATTTAATTGTGATAATGAAGCTTTTACTTGGACAGTTGATGATAAAAGTGTTGCAACTGTTAAAAATGGAACAATTTATGGCATAGGAAAAGGAAAAACAAATGTATATGCTAAAGTTGGAAGCAAAATAATAACATTTACTGTAACAGTTAATGATTATGAATTAGGAGATATAAATGCAGATGGAAGTATTAATGCAAGAGATGCAAAAATTGTTTTACAATATTATTCAGGCCAAGCAACATTATCAGCAAAACAAAAATTATCTGCAGATGTAAATGGAGATGGAATTATAAATGCAAGAGATGCTAAATTGATACTTCAATATTATTCAGGAAAAATACAAGAATTTTAATTATATAAAAAATATATAGACACATTTTACATTAGAAACATAAAAATGTTAATATATGTAAAATGTGTTGACTTTTCTCAAAGAATATGGTAAAATATAATAGTTTAAACGTTCAAATCCTTATAAGTGTAAATTACAGGAGGAAAAAAACATGAAAATGGCAGACAACAAAAAGAACGAGATTAAACTTAGCGAAGAGGAGAAGCGCCGGTTCAAGGCAATTCTCAATTTTGGAGGTGAGTATCTTCTGATTCACAGAAATGGAAGGTGTGAAATCTTAAAATATCCACCTAAAATTGTTCCTGCCCCGAGCACGGAAGAAGTCACAACAGAAAGACTGGTGAATGGAGGGGAGCTCAACGATCTAAGTTTGATCAAGAAGCTCGAGGAAATGTTCGGCGTTGAAAGCAAGATAGAAATCCGACAGCTGATCTAATAAGAGCGACCACTCTGATTAGTTAATTTTCATGAAGATGAGTAAGCAGTGTCAAAACTGCTTACTCATTTTTTTGAACTTTAAGGAAAGACCCTAAAATTCATAATTCAAAAAAAAAAAAAAAATATTAGCAAAAACACTTGATAAGTGCTAAAAAATTATATATTATATTATTTTTTATTTATTAAACAAAATAAAAGAGTGCTAAAAAGTTGCAATTTCCTATAACATATAATATATGAAAATTGTTAATCATATATAAAAAAGGAGGAAATAGATTGCCATGTTAGATGAAAGAAAAAAAAGAGTACTACAAGCAATAGTAGAAAAATACATTAAAACGGCTGAACCAGTAAGCTCTAATTCAATAATGAATTCTGAGGGGCTAGAATATAGTAGTGCTACAATAAGAAATGAAATGGCAGAATTAGAAAAATTAGGATATATAGAAAAAACACATACATCTTCAGGAAGAATACCTTCAGCAAAAGGATACAGATATTATGTAGATGAACTATTACATGATGACCAAATAACACTTGAAGAAATAAAATATATAAGTGATAAATTAGAAACTAAAGTAAATGAAATAGAAGAAATCACAAAAATAGCTTCAAGTACAATATCTGAAATAACTCATTATACAACAGTTTCAATAGGACCAAGTTCAGATGTACAAAGAATTGAAAACATACAATTTGTATTATTAAGTCCTAGAATGATGATGGCAATTATCTTAACAGATAATGGTTTAGTAAAAGAAACAATAATTAAATTTGATGAAGATATAACAGAAAAACAAGTAAAAACATTAGGATATATGTTCAATAATAAACTAAAAGGAGAACCAATCACAAAAATAGATAAACCATTAGAAAAGTATTTAGTTGATGAAATGAGTTATAGTGTTAATTTAATAAAACCTATAATAGAGCAAATGAAAAAAGTTGTTGAAGAAGAAAGTGTTCATCTTGAATCAACAGGTCAATTATTTGAATTGCCGGAATTTAATAGTCTAGAGGTTGCAAAAAACTTTGTAAACATATTAGATGAAAGAGACTTAATGGCAGATATGTTAAATACAGGAGTTGCAAAAGACATAAATGTATATATAGGTGAAGAAAACGAAAAAGAAGAATTAAAAGACTTTAGTATAGTAACATTTAAACATAGAATAGGAAATAAAGATTTGGGAACAATTGGATTAATAGGACCAAAAAGAATGGATTATTCTAAAGTAATTTCAGTAATGAAATATATTAGTAAAAAATTAAATGACAAAAATAGTGGCAAAGAGTAGTTAGGTACAGAAAATATTGTAGTATTAACAAATGTTAAAAATTATTTAAAAAGTTAAGCAAATAATATTTGCAATAACTTTAAGAAAGAAGGTAGAATATGGCAGAAAGTAAAAAAGTAGAAGAAAAAAAAGCAGAAGAAAAAAAAGAACAAGAGCATGAAACACAAAAAGAAGTAAAAAAAGAAGCGCAAAAAGAAATTAAAAAAGAAAAAAATGATAGCATAATAGACGAAAAACAACATGAACTTGATGAATTAAATGACAGGTATAAAAGAGTATTAGCAGAATTCGAAAACTTCAAAAAAAGAAGTGGAAAAGAAAGAGAAACACTTTACAATTCAATATTAGGAGATATTGTAGGAGCATTTTTACCAATAGTAGATAATCTTGAAAATGCAGTAAAAGCAGAAACCAAAGACACAGAATACAAAAAAGGTGTAGAACTTGTATTAAAACAATTTAAAGATATACTAAAAAGTAAAGGTGTAGAAGAAATAGTAGCAGTTGGAGAAACATTTGATCCTAGTCAACATGAAGCTGTAAGTAGTATTCAAGATCCAGAAAAAGGAACACAAGAAATAGTACAAGAGTATAGAAAAGGTTACAAAATAGGCAACAAAGTTATAAGACATTCTATGGTAGTTGTAGCAAACTAAATGATAAATTTATACAAAGGAAAAAACGAGAAACAACAAGAACTATACACTATAATTAATTGATAAATAATAAAATAGTTTATAAGTTTAAAAATATATTATAAATCTAGCTTGCAAGAAAAACAATTTTAAAAAATAGTTGTAAAATTAGAACTTGTTAGCTATTTAAAGAAAGGAAGTAATTTATTATGGGAAAAATAATAGGAATTGATTTAGGAACAACAAATTCATGTGTAGCTGTTATGGAAGGAGGAGAGCCAGTTGTAATTCCAAATGCAGAAGGAAGTAGAACAACTCCATCTGTAGTAGCATTTTCAAAAAATGGTGAAAGACTAGTTGGACAAATAGCAAAACGTCAAGCAGTTACAAACCCAGAAAATACAGTTATATCAATAAAAAGAAAAATGGGAACAAATGAAAAAGTAAATATTGATGGTGAACAATTTACACCACAAGAAATATCTGCAATGATATTACAAAAATTAAAAGCAGATGCTGAAAATTATTTAGGACAAAAAATAACACAAGCTGTTATTACAGTACCAGCATATTTTAGTGATAGTCAAAGACAAGCAACAAAAGATGCCGGAAAAATAGCTGGACTTGAAGTATTAAGAATTATAAATGAACCAACAGCAGCAGCATTAGCTTATGGTATGGATAAAGAACAAGATCAAAAAATTATGGTATATGACTTAGGTGGTGGTACATTTGATGTTTCAATCCTAGATATAGGTGATGGAGTATTTGAAGTATTAGCAACAAACGGAAATACACATCTAGGAGGAGATGACTTCGACCAAAAAATCATAGATTACCTAGTTTCTGAATTTAAGAAAGATCAAGGAATAGACTTATCTACAGATAAAGCAGCAATGCAAAGATTAAAAGAAGCAGCTGAAAAAGCAAAAATAGAATTATCTGGTGTACAACAAACACAAATCAACTTACCATTCATTACAGCTGATAGCTCAGGACCAAAACACTTAGATGTAACATTAACAAGAGCAAAATTTGAAGAATTAATCCATGATTTAGTAGAATCAACTGCTGAACCAGTTAATCAAGCTCTAAAAGATGCAGGATTAACTTCAAAAGATATTCATAAAGTATTATTAGTTGGTGGATCTACAAGGGTACCTGCAGTTCAAGAAATTGTTAAGAGAATAACAGGAAAAGAACCAGACAAAGGAATCAACCCTGATGAATGTGTTGCAATTGGTGCAGCAATTCAAGCTGGTGTACTTTCTGGAGATGTTAAAGATCTAGTATTACTAGATGTAACACCATTATCATTAGGTATTGAAACATATGGTGGTGTATTC
>CALYBE010000034.1 GCA_944393735.1 uncultured Clostridia bacterium | reverse complement strand
TTCCATCTTTAACATATACTTCAAATACTGTTCCTGTATAATATTCCTGACCTCTTGCAAGAGATGGTGAAAATTGGACATAATCTAATAGTCCTAATGCTTCTATATACTGTTTTAAAGTTTTTAATTCTGTAATTCCTTCTTCTAATACTTGATTTTTATTTTTGATGTTAATAATTTGCTCTGCATCCATATTTAAATATGTAAATAATTTTTCTATCTGTTCAGTATTTAAGTCAACTTTTTGAAATTCTCTTTCTAGCTCTTGTTTCGTTAACTTTTCGAATTTATCAATTACTGTTATTGTGTCAGTAACTAGTTCTTCTGGGATTCCTGCTTCTATTATAATGCCAGATAAAAATTTTCTGTTATTGTATTTTATTACTACATCAATTCCTAGTTTATTGTATGCTTCTACATATAATGCTACAAATTCTGCTTCAACTAATTGACCTTCAATTCCTACACTATCTACATCACATTGTATAAATTCTCTGTCTCTGCCTAATTTTACAGGTCCATCTCTGAATACTTCTCCTATTTCATATCTTTTGAAAGGTAGTTTTACATTCTGATTTATTGCTATGTATTTTGCAAATGGCACAGTTAAATCATATCTTAATGCTAAGTTCCTATCTCCTTGGTCTTTTACTTTATATACTTCTTTTAAAATATCATTTTCCTCGTCATATTTTAATGCTAATAAGTCATAATAGCATAATATTGGTGTTTGCAATGGTTTGAAACCATATTTTTCAAATACTTTTTTTAATGTATCTGATATGTAATTTCTTATATATTGTTCTTTTGGCGAATAGTCTGTTGTTCCTTTTACGTTTTTTAATTCTATTTTATCCATTTTTTTCATTCCTTTCTTAAGGCACAAATCTAGCTAGAAAAAGTCGTGCTTTCTCTTTATATTAATAAACCGTACTTATTATATCATTTATATTTAAATATGTAAACAAATTTTACTTATTTTATTTACCAAAAACCCCTTGTGTGAAATTGTTTTAGTTAATTCAATCTCACACAGGGGCAAAGCACAATTTAGAACATCTCCTTTCTATACAAAATCAGTTCATTAAATGTTTTAAACTTAACTATAAACAGTATTCGTGGATTATTACTGAGTGTTGTCATTTCTGACAACTTGCTCAAACTTTCTACCTCATCTTCACAGACTTGGCCCCAAAAATCTTTTGCGCGTTCTATTCTTTTTACTGCCTCCTCAGCTAAAATCTTTGTAATGAAATCCTGCGGAACTTTATTTGACATATCAGGCAATAACCGTCCTATTACAATTAAGTAATAGGAAAATTCTTTTGACTTCGCGAAACATTTCCAGTTAATCGAAAGATATTTGATTTCCATAATTGTGCCTCCTAAAACAGTTGTTCAAAGCTATTTTATGTAAATATTATACCACTTATTGTTAATTTTTTCAATATTATCAATACTTTTTTAAAATTAGAAAAAAAGACACACTAATTAAAGTGTATCCTTTAAACAAATTATTGAATAACTTTTTCTGCAAAAGTATTATTAACAACCTTGTCATATGGAGCCTTTTTTTCAAGTTCTCCTGCTTCAGTCATAATTATTTGAAGTTTATCAAATGCTTCTTCTTTCATAATAGGATTTTCTTTCCATGCGTCAATATCTTTATATTTTTGAATAGATTTTTCTAAAGATTCAACTGTTGTATCAGGAAAAAATTCTTGAATTTTTTCAGCAACTTCTTTTGCTGCATGTTCTTTTACCCATTGTTCACCTTTGTATATTGCTCTAGTAAATTTTTCAATAATATCTTGATTTTCTTCAATATAACTTTTCTTAGCACAATATGCTGTATAAGGTACTTCTCCTGCAGATTCTCCAACAGAAGCTACAATATAACCTTTTCCTGCATCTTGTGTCATAGAAGCGGTTGGCTCAAATAATGTTACATATTCAGCATTTCCTCCAGCAAATGCTCCTGCCATTAAATCAAACTGTATACTATCATCTAACACCAAATCTTTTTGAGGGTCTATTCCTTTTTGTTTTAAAACATATTCTAATGTCATGTATGGAACTCCACCTTTTCTACCGGGAATAACTGTTTTGCCAATTAAATCTGTCCATGAAAAATTGTCTGTTGGTTCTTTACTTACTAAAAATGAACCATCTTTTTGTGTTAACTGTGCAAATACTTCTACATAATCTTCTTTACCTTCATTATAAACATATATTGCCGCTTCTGGTCCACATAAACCAATATCACTTTGACCTGCCAATATTGAAGTCATAACTTTGTCTGCTCCTTGACCTGTTGATATTTCAATTTTTAAACCTTCTTCTTCAAAAAATCCATTTGAAATTGCAACATATTGTGGTGCATAAAATACAGATCTAGTAACTTCATTTAATTGAATTGTAATTAAATCTGATGTTTCTACATTTTTATGGTTTCCTCTATATATTGCAAATATAGCGCCAAGAAAAATAACTATAACCACAACACTAATTACTACTTTTTTCATACATCCTCCTTAATTTTAATAGATGTGCCTCAAATTTGTGAAATTTTTTAATTTGAAACTTTCTAAATACTCTAATTACTTTACGAAAACTTTTTCAAGTAATACTATACTTTGGTACATTAGAGCTGCTACAATGGCGAGGATAATTACACTTGTCATAACTAAATCTAATTGAAATACCTGACCACCATATACTATTAAATATCCAAGTCCACCTTTAGAAACTAAAAATTCTCCAGATATTACACCAACTAAAGATAAGCCAATATTTACTTTTAATGTATTGAAAAAAGTTGGAATGTTTGCTGGTATAACAATTTTAGTTAGTACTTGAGTTTTATTTGCATTAAAGGTTTTTGCCATTTTTATTTTTTCTTTATCTGTATGTAAAAATCCATTTAAAATTTCAAGTATTGTAACTATTAATGAAATTGCTAATGCCATTACAATTATTGCGGGCATTCCTGCACCTACCCAAATTATTATAACTGGACCTAATGCTGTTTTTGGCAAACTATTTAATATGACTAAAAATGGTTCAGATACTTTTGAGATAAAAGGTGACCACCATAATATAATTGCAATAATTACTCCAGAAAATGTTCCTAGTAAAAATCCTATGAGTGTTTCTGTACATGTTATTCTTACATGTTCTAATAAATTATTTGATGATAAATTCATGAATGTTTTTACTATTCTTGAAGGCTGGCTAGTTATAAAACTGTCTATTATTCCTTTTCTAGCAAGTATTTCCCATAAAGCTATAAAAGCTATGACAATAAATATTTGTGTGCATAAAATTTCATTCTTTCTTAATTTCATTTTTCTTAGATATTTTTTTCTATCTTCAGAGATATTTTCAAGTTTTTTCATGTTCTCCTCCTTTTCCTTAGATTAAATGCAACTCTGATATATTTTATGTTAAATCAGGTTAAAGAGTGAACATTTTAGAACAAAGAAAAAATACTTTATACATATTTCTGTATAAAGTATTTTTTAGTAATTTTTTTATATTCTTAGGAAAGTCATCCCATGAAATGGGTGAGTTTCCTTAGAAGATAGTTATGGAAGAGTTAGATTTTCTTATGCAACTTTGTTGCTTAGAAAATCTTGGTCTTGTTTTTTATTTTATTTCTTCTAATTGTTTCCACATCAAATTAAAATATTCACTAAATTTAGGCTTTTCTCTACAATTTAATGGTGTTCTATTTTCCATTTCAAAATCAATACTATATATTTTCTTAACAGTAGCAGGTCTGTGGGATAATACAATTACTCTATCTGACATACTTATTGCTTCTGAAATATCGTGTGTTACCATTAAAGCTGTTATATTTTCGTTTTTTAAGATTTTATAAATATCTTCTGTTACCATTAATCTTGTTTGGTAATCTAATGCCGAGAATGCTTCATCAAGTAGTAAAATACTAGGTTTAATAGCTAATGTTCTTATTAGAGCTACTCTTTGTCTCATTCCTCCAGATAATTGTGTAGGATACTTGTCTTTAAATTCATACAGTTCATATTTTTTTAACAATTCTTCTACATATTTTCTGTTTTCTGGTGTGTTTGATTTTTGAATTTCTAATCCTAATAATACATTTTTATATATTGTTCTCCATTCTAGTAAATTGTCTTTTTGTAACATATAACCTATTTTTCCATTTATGTAGATTTCGCCAGATGTTTTATTTTCTAATCCTGCAATTATAGATAATAATGTTGATTTTCCACAGCCACTTGGGCCTATTATACTTATAAATTCTCCTCTATTTACATCAAAACTTATGTTTCTTAAAGATTCTATTTCACCATTTTCGGCTTGATATGTTTTACATATGTTTTTTACTTCAAGTATTTTTTCCATTAATATACCTCCATTTTGTTTTTGGTATATTTTATGTTTTGAGTAAATTTTTGTTATTATCTATTTTGAAATCATTTTGCACACTAAATTACTAATTTCTGTTGGATTTTCAATAGGAAGTCCTTCAATTAGTCTTGCTTGAGCATATAAAATTTTTGTATATTCTTTTAAGTCTTCTTTATTATTTTCATATAAAGATTTTAGCTTTTCAACTATTGGATGGTCTATGTTTATTTCAAGAACAGTTTGTGCTTTAACACCTTGTCCATTTGGCATACTGTTAAGCACTTTTTCCATTTCAACAGAAAGCGCTCCTTCACTTGTTAAGCAAACTGGATGATTTTTTAATTTATGTGTAAATCTTATATCTTGAACTTTACCATCTATTGCTTCTTTCATAATGTCAAACATAGCTTTATTTTCTTCATTTTCTTTTTTTGTTTCTTCTTTTTCTTCTGCTGTTTCTATATCTACATCATTTGCACATACATTTGCAAATTTCTTCCCTTCATAATCTTGTAGTATTTGCATTACAAATTCATCTACATCTGCTGTTAAATATAATATTTCATAGTCTTTACCTTTTATGCTGTCTACTTGTGGTAGCATATCAATTTTATCTACTGATTCACCACATGCATAATATATTTTATCTTGTCCTTCTTTCATTCTTGAGACATATTCACCTAATGTGACAAGTTTCTTTTCTGTTGATGAATAGAACATTAATAAATCTTTTAATTTGTCTTTGTTTATTCCATAATCACTATATGTTCCATATTTTAATTGAATTCCAAAGATATTAAAGAATTTTTCATATGTTTCTCTATCATTTTTCAACATATTTTGTAATTCAGATTTTATTTTGTTTTCAATATTTTTTGCTATTACTTTTAATTGTCTATCATGTTGTAACATTTCTCTTGATATGTTTAAAGATAAGTCTGGACTATCTACTAATCCTTTTACAAATCTAAAATAATCTGGTAATAAGTCACTACATTTATCCATTATTAATACACCATTAGAATATAATTGTAGTCCTTTTTCATAATCTTTAGAATAATAGTCATATGGCAAGTGAGAAGGAATATATAATAATGCTTTATAGCTGAATTGTCCTTCTACTGATGTATGAATTACTTTTAATGGTTCTGCATAGTCACTAAATTTTTCTGTGTAGAAATTATTGTATTCTTCTTTAGTTACTTTGTTTTTGTCTCTCTTCCATATTGGAACCATACTATTAATTGTTTCTGTTTCTACTACTTTTTCATATTCATTTTCTGTTCCTTCTTTTTTACGACTATGTTCAATATCCATTTTTATTGGGTATCTAATATAATCTGAATATCTTTTTACAAGTTCTTGGATTTTATATTGGTCTAGATATTCACTATATTTTTCGTCTTCAGTATCTTCTTTTATATGTAGTGTAATTGTTGTACCTACTTCTGATTTGTCAGAAGGTTCAATTGTATATCCTTCTGCTCCTTTAGATTCCCATTTATTAGCCTGATCACTATCTATAGATTTGCTTTCTACTGTTACTTTGTCACTAACCATAAATGCTGAATAGAAACCTACACCAAATTGACCTATTATGTCTATATCTTCTTTTTTCTCATTTTGTTCTTTAAATGCTAATGATCCACTTTTTGCAATTGTTCCTAAATTTGTTTCAAGCTCTTTTTCTGTCATACCACAACCATTATCTTTTATTATTAGATTTCTATTTTCTTTATCTATTTCTATTTCTATTTCTAGTTTTGAAGGGTCTACTTTTACGTTTTTATCTGTTAGTGAACGATAATATAGTTTGTCTATTGCATCACTAGCATTTGATATTAACTCCCTTAAAAATATTTCTTTGTTTGTGTAAATTGAATTAATCATTAAATCTAATAGTCTTTTAGATTCTGCTTTAAATTGTTTTGTTCCCATATAATTACCTCCATTTAACAATATTTGCTCTAAAAAATTCGCCTTGCTGGGATATTTATTTGTTACTCTCAACAAGTAATCTCGTTTTTACATGACTATTATATATCTGTTTGTTGGCAATGTCAATAATAGAGTGCTAGTTTCACATAAAATTCACAATTTGCTAATTTATTTTACTTTTTTCAACATTATATTGACATATTTTACATTATCATTAGCTATTAATTCTTTACCAGAATTTAACTATTCAGAAGATGAATGTCTAATTTCAGAATATAATTTAGAAACAGATGAAACTACTCAGTTTAACTTAAATCAAATCGAACAAAATATCAACGAAACACCTTCCCTTCCTGAACCTTACATTCCTGAAAATGCAATATCACCAAATAAAATTATAGGAAGCGATGATACAGAAATAATTACTGACACAAGTAATATAAGATTGATATGGCTCGTGGTCAAAGTGGTGCCCCTGTTTTTTTAGAAGGGGGTTATGCAATTGGAGTTAATACTCGAGAATACACTTTTTTATCTTTAAATGAAGCTAATAGAGTTAATGAACTTATGTTTAATACTGCAGCAAAAGTGGTATCAGATAATTCCTAGTTAATTTTCGGCAATGAGCACAAAATAAGAAACTAAAAAGGTTTAAATTAAGAAATAAGATTTGAGTTATAACTTTAATTCAAATCTTATTTCTTAATTTAATCTATATAAAAATTTTTTACATTATTTTAATTAATATTAAATACTAAATTCAGCATAAATATAACTTCCATTCACTTCTTTTACTATCCTGTATTCACCTTCTTCAAGTTCACCATACAAATCTTTCCAATCTTCTTTTTCTTCTATTGTGCCATCTTTGCCTACTAACCAACCTATGGCATTAAATGTATAGTATATATCGATAGGTTCCAAATCTATCCATTCATTATTTACCTTTTTTTCTATCTTAAACCACTCTCCATATCCGTATGGTTCTTTGTTGGTATCAGTTATTATAATAATAACACTAGTTGAAGTTACTGAGCCTTCTTTTATTTCCATTTTTACATTATCAATACTTGAATTAGATTCATATATTGGTTCAATATTTTGATTACTTTGTTTATCATTAATTGCAGAATTAGTATTAGGAATATCTAAATCAATATATTCATGTTGCTTTTCTAAATAAATACATCCTATTAATATTACTGTTATTACAATGATTATAAAAACAATTATTAATAAAAATATATATTTTCTCATTTTTTTTCTCCATATTTTTACATTTATTCTTGACAAAGAGTATCATTCAACTTCTTTTTTCCATAGTCCATGTTTATTACAATATGCATATAAAACAGCACCTTTATGATAACAGAATTTTGCTACTGCTTCTTCTCCTGGTTTAAAATATACTGTTTTTTCTTTGTTACCATTTAGCATAGTTACCCATTCAATATAATGTTCATCTTCCATTACATGATTTACTCTTACAATTATTTTTCCATCTTGTACCTCATATGTAGGAACATGTTTTTCAACTGCTGCATCAACTGAATTTGGAACTAATGTCTTCATTTCTTCTCCACAGCATTGTATTCCGCATTTACTATCTTCTAATACTCTTACCATTGTGCCACATTTAGCACATTTTTTTATTATTAATTCATTCATTTTAAAATTCCTCCTTATATTTTTTATATTATAAACTTAACTTGATTTTTAGCAAGTAATAATCATTAATTAGTTTGTTTTCTGCCTACATAATAATTTTTCTTTCCTCTTTTTATAATTATATATGTTCCATCAATAAACATATCATCTTTAACAATTGTATTAATGTCTGTTACTTTCTCTCCATTTACAGATATTGCACCATTTTGTATAAATTCTTTTGCTTCTCTTTTGCTAGAAGCGGCTCCTACATTAACAACCATATCAGTTAGTGTAATATTTGCTTTAACATCTTTCATGTCTTGTTCATCAAATAAATCTGAAATGTCTTGTTTATTTAAATCATTAAATTTATTATTGAATAAGCTTTGAGCTAGTTTTTCTGCTCTTTCATATTCTTCTTTTCCATGTAAAAATGTTATTATTTCACGTGCTAGTGCTTTATGAGCTTCTCTTAGTTCTGGATGTTCATTGTTTCTCTTTTCTAGTTCTTCAATTTCTTCTTTTGAAAGGAATGTATATATTTTTAAATAGTTTATTACCATTGAATCTTCTACATTTACAAAGAATTGATATAGTTTATAACTTGATGTTTTAGTTTTATCTAGCCATAATGCATTCCCTTCGCTTTTTCCGAATTTTTTTCCTTGTGAGTCTGTAACAAGTGGCATTGTGAAGCCATATACTTCATCTCCAGTAGATTTTCTTATTAGGTCTATTCCTGCTGTGATATTTCCCCATTGGTCTGAGCCAGCACATTGTAAATCTACACCTTTATGTTCATGTAAATATTTAAAGTCTAATGCCTGTAATATCATGTAAGAGAATTCTGTATATGTAATTCCTGTTTCTAGTCTTCTTCTAATTATATCTTTATCTATCATGTAATTTATACTAAAGAATTTTCCATAGTCTCTTAAAAAGTCTATTACATTTATATCTTTGTACCATTCATTATTATTTACTACTTCAAATCCAAAAATTTTTTCTACTTGCTTTTTTAATGATTCAAAATTGTGTTGTACTTGTTCTTTGCTTATCATTGCTCTTTCTGCTGTAGGTTTTGGATCTCCTATCAATCCTGTTCCACCACCAACTAATAATATTGGGTGATGACCTGCTTCTTTTAGTCTTTTAGATATTAAAAAACTTGAAAAATGTCCTACATGTAAACTATCTGCTGTTGGGTCAGTTCCTATATAGAAAGTCATGCCACCTTTGTTTAATTTTTCTTCTAATTCTGGACTTGATATATCTTTTATTAGTCCTCTCCATTTTAAGTCTTCTACAAGTGTCATGTTTGTTCCTCCTTATGATTATACGTTTTTTTATTAATTTCTTTTTTCTTTAAGAATTATATTATATTTATATCTATTTTGCAAGTTTTTTGATATTTTTATTATTTATTCATATCTAAAGGTACAAAACCAGGTGGAAAAAAATTTTTTCCACCCATATTTCCTGTAATTATTTTATTATTTATTGCATTTTTATTGTTTCAAATTCTAATTCTACTTTAAATAAATCTCCATCAAGTTTTAATTTAAATACTCCATTCTGTAATTCTGTTAAATTTTGAGCTATTGAAAGTCCAAGACCACTACCTTCTGTGTTTCTTGATTTATCACCTCTAACAAATCTTTGCATTAATTCTTCTGCAGAGATGTTTAATTTGTCTTTTGATATATTTTTTATTTCTATAATAACTTTTTGATTAATTGTTTTTATGTCTATATAAACTCTTGAATTTTCCATAGCATATTTTGAAATATTACTAAATAAATTTTCAATAACTCTGTACATATATCTACTATCTGCCATAATATTGATTTCGTTTGTTTTAGCATCAATGATTGTTTTTAGCCCTCTTTTCTCAAATTTATCTTCAAATTCTCCTGCAGCTTGTTTTATAAGTTCTACTATATTTATTTTTTCCAAGTTTAAAGTTATATTTCCAGTTGATACTTTTGATGCTTCAACTAAGTCTTCTGTAAGCTTCTTTAGTCTTTGAGATTTGTTATCTAATATTCCAATATATTCTTTTGCTTTTTCATTTTCAATATTTTCTTGTTTTAGTAGATCTACATAATTTATGATAGAAGTTAATGGAGTTTTTATGTCATGTGAAACATTTGTAATAAGTTCTGCTTTAAATCTCTCACTTTTCATTCTATCTTGAATAGCATTTTCAAATCCGTTTGAAATATCGTTTATATATTTTACTATATTAGAAAATTGAGGATCAAATTCAGTTTCATCTAATTTATTTGAGTTATTTCCTTCATACATTTCCTTTAGCTTATTTTCTATCAGAAAAAATTGTTTAAAAATTTTTATAACTCTGTAAATTATAACACATATAAATGCTAATTCTAATAAAAATGTTAGAAAAGTGTTTCCAAATATCAACAAAATTAGTAAAGCTATAATTCCAATTTTAGCACAATCTATAAGGACTCTCGTTGTTATACTGCGTGAATAGAAGAATGTTTTCCACATTTCTTTTATTTTATTGATAAGTTTTTTAATGCCTTTCCAAATCCATATTGAAAATCTTCCAATTAATGTTGTTTTTATAAATGTTTTGGATTTTATTCTTTTTATAATAGTGTGTAGTGTTATTACACATAATACATAAACTACCAAAACTCCTGTAGCCGTAAATGATACTATTGCATTAAAATCTTTGTTTATAGCCATAAGTGGAACAAATGATAAACATCCTATACATACTGCTAAAAAAATTATTACTTCTAATGGTATTTTATCAAAATCATTTAATGCGATTCCTTCTTCTCCTTTTTTATAACCAATTGAAATTAATAAATATATTATGATTAATAAAAGAAGTACTGCACTTGTAGGAACAATAAAATATCTGTAATCTTTAAATATGGATATTTTATCCATTATTTTATTAATTTCTGCAACTTCTGAGCTGTCTGCAAAATCTTCTACATATGAACTATAAATCTGGAAGTCTTCTGCTGTTGTAGTTATATATACTGGTTGCTCATATGGTTTCTCATTTGGTTCACTAATTAATTGTAATGTATAATATCTTATATTAAATCCACTTAAATACTGCATACCTAGGCATTGTATTATTTCTGTATCTGATTCTATATTTCCATTTATCATATTTACTTTTTTTGAATTTTCATTATTTTCTATATATTGTTTTATACTATCTATTGTATCTGTTTCTGATGTTAATTCAACATTTGTAAGTGCCTTGTTTTTGTATATTATAAGAAAATATCTGTTTTTAACATCATTATAATATTGTTCATTATCTAATGAATAGTGTATTTCAGTTTCTCCGTCTTGTAAAACACTAAATACATTATTATCATGTATTAAATGACTTGCTTCATTGGCTAAATAATTCATATATGAAGATACAAATATTTCAGAGTTAAAATATTTTTCTTTATTATAGTATAGATTTCCTTCTATTTCAATTGAAAATATGGATAATCCTAAAGCTATAATTAAAATTGGTATTAATATGTAACTTATTATTTTTAAAATTCCACTTCTTCTCATCTATTTTACGGATGCTAGTTTTAAATCTAACATTTTCTCCTTTCTTTTTAAATTTTAAAATCATGATAATTTTTTATATATTTATTATTATGTCAATTGTTGTGTCTGTATAAATTTATAATTTATGTTATTTTTTAATACTTATTCTTTATTTTGAAGATTTTCAACTTTGTATCCTACTCCCCATATAACTTTTAAGTATTTTGGTTCTTTTGGGTTTATCTCTATCTTTTCTCTTATGTGTCTTATATGTACTGCTATTACATTTTCTGCTGCGTAACATTCCTCATCCCAAACATTTTCATAAATTTCTTCTATTGAAAATACTTTACCTTTATTTTCTGTTAAAAATTTTAAAATGTTATATTCTGTTGGAGTTAATTTTATAACTTTATCATCTACTGTTACTTTTTTTAAATCATCATCTATTACAAGTTCTCCGTTTTTTATTAAACCTTGTTTTTCTTCTATTGGTCCAAATTTTGTGCATCGTCTAATTAGTGCATTTACTCTTGCAATAAGTTCAATTGGGCTAAATGGTTTTGTTACATAATCATCTGCACCACAATCTAATCCATTAATTTTATCTGCATCTTCTGACTTAGCAGATAGCATAATTACAGGTATGTTTTTATCTTTTCGTATTTCTTCTAATGTTTCTATTCCATCTTTATTTGGCATCATAATATCTAATATAACTAAATGTATATCATTTTCTTTGATTTGTTTTAAAGCTTCTTCTCCATCATATGCTTTATATATTTTATAATTTTCTTTTCCTAAATATATTTCAATTGCTTTTACTATTTCTTTATCATCATCTACAACTAATATATTGTACATTTTCTCCATTCCTTTCTTCAAGCATAAATTTTTTTATTTTTCTGAGAATTAAATTTGTTTAGTTTTTTCTTATAATTTTTTTCAACTCTATTATACCAGATTTTTATTAAGAAAAAATAGAGAAATTATTAAGAATTCCTTAACAATATCTCTATTAGAAAAACTTTATTGTTTATTAACCGTGAAATCTACCTTAGATTCACAATAATTAATTATATAATAATATTTTGCAGGACAAGACCCTGATTGTTATACCCCAGCAATTTATATATTATCATTTCTAATAGTTTCAATTATATTTTGTTTATTAATTTTACTCAAAGAATATTTCATAATTATTCCAACAATAATTGCAATAAACACAATTGAAATAATAATTGGTTTGGTTGGAAATATAAATTTCAATCCACTAGAAGCTTCTGCACCTATTACAACTTTATATATCCAATATGATATTCCAACACCCAATAAAATTCCTATTATTAATGATTTTACACCATAAAAAATACTTTCTAAATTAATCATTTTGTTAAATTCCTTTTTAGTCATTCCTACAGATTTTAGCATAGCAAATTCCTTACTTCTTAAATTCATATTAGTAGTTATTGTATTAAATATATTTGTAACACCAATTAAAGTAATTACAACTATAAAGCCATAAAGGAATATTGATATAAGTAGTACCATTCTATTTTGTTCATCTGCTTGTTCTTTATAATTTGTAATACCTATAGTGAAATTTTGCTCACTACCTAAATCGTCATACTGTTCTTCTATTTTTTGGCATAATTCATCTGGATCTTTAGCATTTATTCTCATCGTGTTACATTCATATATTCCTATTTTATCTATTAATTCATCACTTATTATAAAAGTACCTAAAGATGTATATATGTTATTTTTATCTGGAGATTGATCTGTAATTTTTACTACTTTTAATTCAAGAATGGAGTCTGTATTTTGCATTGTCCCTTGAGTTGTATTTAATTCTTGTATTGTTCCTTTAATCACATCATTTTCATTCAATTTTAGTGAAGTATTTCCGTTTTCATCATATAACATTGAA
>CALYBE010000033.1 GCA_944393735.1 uncultured Clostridia bacterium | reverse complement strand
TATGATGTAATCATGGGAGCTATAATAAAAGCAAAACCAGCATCAGCAAAAGGACAATATATTAAGAGTGTATCTGTATCAACAACAATGGGACCTGGACTTTATATAAATCAAAAATAACCTTAAAAAATAGATTACAACTTATTCACATAGAAATTTAGTTAAATGAATAAGTATAGAAAGAATATAATTTTCTATTAAATATTAAGCCAAAGACAGTAGGCTAGCGCAAGCTACAAGACCTACCGAGGTATAAGAGATTGAAAAAACTAAATATGTATATACATATATATATTTATGAATGAAAATATTAAAAGCAATCTTTATGCCTCGTGGTATAAGGATTGCTTTTTTAACTATAGGAAAAATCCATTAGAATTCAAAAAAGCTATTATTTAAAATATACGCAGGAGGTGAAAATTAAATGGCAAGTGAAAAAATCATAAACCAAAAGAAAGAAGAAGTATCAAAATTAGCTAAAAAAATGAAAGAAGCTAAAATAATACTTTTAACAGATTACAGAGGAATTAATGTAGCAGATGTAACAGAATTAAGAGCTGAATTACGTAAGTCTAATTCTGAATACAAAGTTATAAAGAACAACATAACAAAAAGGGCATTAGCAGAAGCTGGAATAGAAGGACTTGACGAATTATTAGAAGGCCCTACAGCAGTAATAATGAATAGTGAAGATTACTTAGATGCTGCAAAAGCTATATATAATTTCAGCAAAGACAATGAATTTTATAAAATTAAGGGTGGTGTAATCGACGGAAAAGTAATGACAGCTGAAGAAATAATAACTTTAGCAAAATTACCTTCAAGAGAAACATTACTATCTATGCTTGCTGGAGCATTACTTGGAAATATTTCAAAACTTGCAGTTGCTCTTGATCAAGTTAGAGCTCAAAAAGAAAATGCTTAAAATTGTCTAAAATCATTATTACAAATTTCTAAAATTTTAAAAATTAGAGTTGCGAACTTAAATCGCAAAACAAAAAATAAATAAAGAATAAAAAAATTAGGAGGATTTAAAAATGAGTAAAGAAGAAATGATAGAAGAAATCAAAAAAATGACAGTAGTAGAATTAGCTGACTTAGTAAAAGCTATAGAAGAAGAATTTGGAGTATCTGCAGTAGCAGCAGCTGCACCAGCAGCTGGAGGAGCAGCAGCAGCTGTTGAAGAAAAAACATCATTCAATGTTGTATTAAAAGAAGCTGGAGATCAAAAAATAAAAGTTATCACAGCAGTTAAAAACGCATTAGGATTAAAAGAAAACGTTGCTAAAGCTGAAGCAGAAGAATTAAAAGCTAAACTTGAAGAAGTTGGAGCTGTTGTTGAATTACAATAATTCAATTATAAATATAAAAAAAGACTTATTATCAATTTCGATAATAAGTCTTTTTTATTATTGAGCATTACTACACAAGATTAATTCAATCCATACAAATTCCCTTCAACTAATGTTAGAGCACGTTTTCTAGTTTTTTCATCAGAATTTAAAGAATTTTCTAAAAACTCAGGATGTGCAATTAAAAACTGTTTCATAGTCTCATCAGGATTTTCAAAAAATTTATTAAGCATGTCAAGCTGAGCATCATTAATAATATTTAAATCAAATGCTTTTTTAAATAAAGTTTTATCAACTTGAACTAGAGAAAAAGCTTTAACTCCTTCTGCCTCTAATTTTTCTTTTCCGCCTTGCATTCTATCAACAACTACACAAGACCATAAAATTTTAGAACCTAGATTTTTTATTGCAGGAATCCATGCACGAATATAACTAGATGCAACAGTAATTAAATCTGCTATATGTAAAACTTTTTTATCTTGCAATGATATAATTGATTTAGAATTTGTAAAATTACTATCACTTTCAACAACTGATAAATTTTTATAAATGCTTAAATGAGGCTTATTAAGAAGATGAGCAATGATGTTAGAAAAAAACCAATCTCTTCTTTCACCACCAGAAACATAATCTATTTCTGAAACATTGATATTTTTTTCAATAAATTCTTTCATAGTATTAATAACATCTCTATAAATGCTATTAGTTTGATATTGTTTTAATACTTTTTCAAACACTTTATTTGGTAAAGATAGCTTATCAGATAAACATTCATCAATAAAAGACAATAATTCGGTAGCATCTTTTTCACTTCCATATACAAAATGAGTATTAATAAAATAAGGCCCTATTTTACCAGAAGTGTACCAAAAAGGTTTGTTTTCAGCACAAAATCTAATTGCTTTTGTCTCAAATAAATATGAAACTAAGTCAGACATAAAAATTCCCTCCAACGATAAAATATATTTATAAACATTTTAAGTGTAAAAAAATAAAAAGTCAATAATTAATGGAATTTTTATATTGAAAAGTTTTATATAAAAAAAGTTGAAAAAGATAGTGTAACATGATAGAATAAAAGCAATAATTTGAGGAACTATAAAAAAGTATTTGTAAAAATGTAATAATTTTACATGTGTTAAACTTCATCCAAATTTTTAAGACCATAAAATAATAGTTTCCTTAAGAAAGGAATAAAGAAAAATATGAAAACTTTATTAAAAAACGGAACATTAATTGATTACAAAACAAATACATTTGAAAAATTCGATATACTAATTGAAGAAGATAAAATAGTAAAAATTGAGAAAAAAATTGAAGAAAAAGCAGATAAAATAATTAACTGTACAAATTTATATATTATGCCCGGAATGATTGATATTCATTGCCATTTAAGAGAGCCAGGCTTTGAATATAAAGAAACTATTGAAACGGGTGCAAATAGTGCTGTTTGCGGAGGATTTACAACAATTTGCCCTATGCCAAATACTAAACCAACACCAGACAGTACTATTATTTTGCATAAAATCATAGACGAAGGAAAAATAGTAGAGTTATGCAACATATTGCCATATGCATCAGTAACTAAAAGTAAAATATACAATTGTATAAGGAAAAGCTGTATATAAATCATAAATTCTCAAAATAGAAAGGAAAGAAAAAATTGAAAAATATAATAGACCAATTAATAGAAAAAATAAAAATGATGAAAAATCCAACAGTAATAGGATTAGACTCAAGATATGAAATGCTTCCAAAATGTGTTAAAGAGAAATATCCAAAAACATTAGAAGGAGTTGGACAATCAATAATAGAATATAATAAAGCACTAATTGATGCAATATATGACATTATACCTGCAATAAAACCACAAATAGCATTTTACGAAATGTATGGAATACCAGGAATGCAAGCATTTAAAGAAACTTGTGAATATGCAAAACAAAAAGGAATGTTTGTAATTGCAGACATAAAAAGAGGAGATATAGGTTCAACAGCACAAGGATATTCAAATGCATATTTAGGAAAAACTAAAATAGAAGAAAAAGAGCAATCACTATATGATATAGACTTTGTAACAGTTAACCCATATATGGGAACAGATTGTGTAAAGCCATTTATAGACGACTGCAAAAAATATAATAAAGGATTATTTATATTAGTAAAAACATCAAATCCATCATCAGGAGAATTACAAGATGTAAAACTTGAAAATGGAGAAGAAGTATACACAAGAGTTGCAAAATATGTGGAAAAATGGGGCGAAAAATTAAGAGGAGAGTACAATTATAGTAGTATTTCAGCAGTAGTAGGTGCAACATATCCAGAACAATTAAAACAATTAAGGCAAATTGCACCACATACATATTTTTTAATACCAGGATATGGTGCCCAAGGAGGAAAAGCAGAAGACATTGCACTAGGATTTGATGAAAACGGATTAGGTGGAATTGTAAATGCTTCTAGAAGTTTAATGTGTGCTTATAAATCTGATATGTGGAAAGATAAATTTGAAGAAAAAGATTATGCAAAAGCCACAAGAGCAGAAGCAATAAGAATGAAAGAAGAACTATGTTCAAAAATTATAATAAAATAGTTGTTATCTCAAAACTTAAATGATACAACAAGTCAAAACTAGAATATTTGATTTATATTATACGAGGAGGAATTGAAATGCCTGTAAACATTAAAGCAGAGCTAATAAAAAAACAAGAAATTGGACCAGAAATGTTAAAATATAGTGTTAAAGCAAAAGAAATAACAGACACAGCAAGACCGGGTCAATTCATAGAAATTAGAGTAAATGATGACATTGAACCATTTTTAAGAAGACCAATTAGTATTTATAATATTGACAAAGAAAACGGAATCTTAGAATTCATATTTCAAATAAAAGGTAAAGGAACAAAAATATTATCTCAAAAAAGAGAAGGAGAAAAAATAGACATATTAGGACCACTAGGATTTGGACCATTTAAATATGCAAATTACCAAAAGCTAGGAATAATAGGTGGAGGAATAGGAGTATTTCCATTATATGAACTTGCAAAAAATGCAAAATCTGAAAACAAAAATGTAAATATATATCTTGGATTCAGAAACAAAGATTTAGTAGTATTAGAAGATGAATTTAAAGGAGCATCAGACAAACTACAAATTACAACAGATGATGGAAGCTATGCAGAAAAAGGTTTTGCAATAGACTTCTTAAAAAAAGATATTGAAGAAGGAAAAATAGACAGCATATATGCATGTGGACCATTACCAATGTTAAGAGCAGTGAAAAAACTCGCAATAGAAAAAGAAATACCATGTCAAATTTCATTAGAAGAAAGAATGGCATGTGGACTTGGAGTATGCCTTGGATGTGCAGTAAAAACAGCAAAGAGTACAGCAGAAAATCCAGAATATTGGCATGTTTGCAAAGCAGGACCTGTATTTCAAGCAAAAGATGTAGATATCTAAAAAAATAAATAAAAGAAAGGTGAATAAAAAATGAACACAAAAATAAATTTTGCTGGAATAGAAATGAAAAATCCAGTAACAGTAGCCTCTGGAACATTTGGATATGGTAGAGAATTTAGTAATTTCTTTGATTTAAGTAAATTAGGAGGAATAATAACAAAAGGAACATCTTTAAAGCCCAAAAGTGGAAACAAACCACCAAGAGTATGTGAAACAGCAAGTGGAATGCTAAATAGTATAGGACTTCAAAATCCAGGAGTAGAATATTTTGCAGAAAATGATTTACCATTTTTAAGAAAATTTGATACAGCAATTATAGTAAATGCATGTGGAAGCACTATTGACGAATATGTTGAATTATGCAAAATTTTAAACACACTTGACATAGATGGAGTAGAATTAAACTTATCATGTCCAAATGTAAAAGCAGGATGTATGGCATTTGGAAACACTTATGAAGGTGTAAAAGAAGTAACAAGTAAAGTAAGAAAAGTGCTAGAAAAACCACTTATAGTAAAATTAACACCAAATGTAACAAATATTGCAGAAATAGCAAAAGCAGTAGAAGATGCAGGAGCTGATGGAGTATCATTAATAAACACGTTACTTGGAATGAAAATTGATATAAATAAAAGAAAACCAGTATTAGCAAATAACACAGGAGGACTATCAGGTCCAGCAATAAAACCAGTTGCAGTACGAATGGTATACCAAGTTGCACAAGCAGTAAAAATTCCTATATTAGGTATGGGAGGAATTATAAATGGAGAAGATGCAATTGAATTTATGTTAGCAGGAGCAAGTGCAATTTCTATTGGCGCAGGTAACTTTATTTCTCCTACAACTAGTATTGATACAATTTCACAAATTGAAGATTATATGAGAAAAAATAATATTGAGGATATTAATGAGATTGTTGGAAATGTAGAGATGAATTAAATTATATGCTCTTAAAGATAAATCTGAGAAAATAACGAAGGATGATTTACAAAATATAATTTAAAGTTTATTAATTGAGTACTTTTCAACATTAATTAAGACCATGTTTTAAGCATGGTCTTAACTAATTAAAAAGTTTAATTCTTACGTTTACCAAAAATTGATAAAATTCTCAAGAAAATATTAATAAAATCTAAGTACAATTCCATAGCTCCATATACATAAAGCTTTTCATCATCACAGAAACCAGCATCTTGCATAGCTTTAATTTTATTCATATCATAAATTGTTAATCCAAAGAAAATTAACAAAATAGCCCAGTCTAAAGCGATATCTAAAAGTGTACTACCAATAAATATATTAACAACAGTTAAAACTAGCCCAACTAGAAGAGCAATAGTAAGAATAGAACTCCATTTTGAGATATCTTTTTTTGTTGTATAACCAATTAATGATAAAATTCCAAATAATGCAGCAGTTCCAGCAAAAGCATAGGCAATTGAGGTCATTTCAAAAACAGGAAAAATAACAGATAATGTAAAACCGTTCAAAAATGCATATGCAAAAAATAGTAAAGTTACCATTGTAGAAGAAAGTTTTCTAAATAGTAATGAGAAAACAAAAACTACTACTAATTCAGCTATAGCCAAAGGGAAAAAATATCCATTCATAATAACTGAAATATATAAACCTGAACTGTACACATAATATGCTGTTCCTGCACTAGCAAGTAATCCTAAAAACATTCTAAAAAATGTATTAGTAAGTACAGAATTTGTGTCAACAGAATGAATAACATCACCATTTTCATAAGATTCCATAAAATCACCTCCAATTCTTATATTAAAATATTATAAATTAATTTTATAAAACTATACCTATGAGCTCAAAAAGCAAAAGTAAAAAAGAGAACCGGCAAGAATTAGCCAGAAACATAATCTATTTCTGAAACATTGA
Organism: uncultured Clostridia bacterium; assembly: GCA_944393735.1. Taxonomy (GTDB): domain Bacteria; phylum Bacillota; class Clostridia; order TANB77; family CAG-508; genus CAG-269. The sequence goes on along the minus strand of CALYBE010000033.1, from coordinate 7,154 downwards.
TATTTTTTTCAATAAACTCTTTCATTGCATTAATTACATTAGCATCTTTTTCACTTCCATAGACAAAATGGGTATTAATAAAATATGGACCAATTTTATCTACAAACATTTTAAGTGTAAAACAATAAAAAGTCAATAATTAATGCTCATTCTTTAAAAGCAAGTAAATAAAATTATGAATATAAAACTATTTTTAATTGTAAAACCATTACATAATTAAAAATTAGTATAATCGAAAAGTCTTTATGAAATTTGGCAAAAATACTTGAAAAAACTTGAAATTAACAGTATAATATTAGGGTAGATGCGCTCGTATTTTAGTTAGATAGAATGGCAGGCTACGAACTTACAGATTGGGGGCAAATTCCTTAGGGCGCACCATCAATAATATAATGTTAATGTAAGGGGAATATTACATGGATAATTTACCTATAAACATACAGGAATCTATAAATAGATTTGTTAAAGAATGTACTAAAATTTTAGGAAATAGATTAAAAAAAATTATTCTATATGGTTCTTATGCTAGAGGTGATTATAATAATTCATCTGATATAGACATTTTAGTATTAACAGATTATGAGCCATCACAATTTTATTCTGCTTTAAAGAAAATATCTAGTATGACTTATGATATAGAATTAGATTATAATGTAATTCTAGTGCCTTTAATAGGTAATATAAATAATTATGATAACGAAATAGACACAATTCCTTTTTATTCTAATATAAAAAAGGAAGGAGTTGTTTTAAGTGAATAAAAAAATATCAATAGGTTTATGCATAAATAGATTAAAATCAGGAAAGGAAAAATTGGCTGTTTGTAATCTGTTATGTGAAGCAGGATACTATAAAGATGCTAATAATAGAGCATATTATTCAATTTTTAATTCTATTAGAGCAATCTTGGCTACAGTTCCAATTGATTTTAAAAGACATAAGGATGTAATTGCATATTTTAACCAAAATTTTGTTAAAACAGAGATTTTCCCAAGAGAGTTAGGACATAGAATTTCTTTAGCAAATGCAGTTAGAGAAGACAGCGATTATTTGGATTCATACATGATAAATAAAAAAGAAACTGAAGAACAAATACAAACTGCAAAGGATGTCTCAGAGTATGCAGAAAAATATATAAGAAATTGGTTAAAAGAAAATACAGAATTATCAGAAGAAGAGATTAATAAAAAAATAAATGAGTAAATAAAAGAAAAAATATTCTGTTTTTTTAAGAAGAAATAAAGCAACACTATTGCATTATATAGAAAGGATTAAGCTAAAATGAAAAAATATGGAATAATAACTGCAATGCAAGAAGAAATGCAAGCAATCAAAAATATAATGACAGAAATAAATGAACAGAAAATATATGAACTAAACTTTATAAAAGGAAAAATAAATAATATACAAGTAATTTTAGTAGAAGCGGGAGTTGGAAAAGTAAATTCAGCAAGAACAACACAAATCTTGATAGACAACTTTGAGGTAGAAGCTATTATAAATGTAGGGTCTGCAGGTTCGGCTAATGATGAGCTAAATATAGGAGATATAGTAATAGGAAACAAATTAGTACAACATGATTTTGATATTACTGCATTTGGGCATCCAAAAGGATTTATTAGCAATGTTGGAGAATATGTAGAAAGTGATAGCAAATTAATTGAAAAAATGGAGCAAACAATATCGGAATTACACAATAATGACTTCAAAATAAAAATAGGAACAATAGCATCTGGAGATATTTTTTGCACAGAGCCAAAAATGAAAGAAAAAATAAGAAACAAATTTAATGCAGAAGCAATAGAAATGGAAGGAGCAGCAATTGCTCAAGTTTGTAAATTAGATAATGTACCTTTTATAATTATAAGAAGCATATCAGATAGCCCAAATGGAAACAACAATATAACATTTGACCAGTTTTTAGAAAAAGTATCTAAAAGATGTGCAGAAATAATAAAAAAATATTTTAGTGAATAAAAAGAAAAATTATACAAATCAATAAACACATATACAAACTGTATATGTGCTTTTTTTTTCTTTCAAAAACACAAAATTATAATGTATGTGTAACATTTAATTAAATTGTGTGTAATATTAGAAGAAAAACAAATACATTTCCAATCAACTAAAATAGAGAGAGGAGTAGAAAATGGAAGAAAAAACAGATATTGATTTATACAATAGTTTCCTAAAAGGAAATAATGAAGCTTTTGACGAGATAATAAATCGACATAGAAAAAAGTTGATATTTTTTATTAATAAATATGTACATATTTTTATTTAATATATTTATTACTAATCTTATTTTTGCAGCTGATATACCAGGACAAACAAGTATTGAAGTAACAGCTATTCCAAGACCAGAAGAAGAAAACAAGGAGTTAGACGGACAAACGAGTGTTGAGGTAGAAACAACCCCAGTACCAGAACAAAAAGATGTTGAAGTGAACAATACTCCAAAAAATGAAAAAGATACAACCCTAGATGATCAAACAAGTGTAATGCCAACAACAACACCAAGACCTAATGAAAATGCTGATAATAACAGTTCAAATAATACAGAAGCTAATAATGAGACAACAGGAAATAATATATCAAATGGAAATGATGATGAAAAAAATACAACTAATGAAGAAAAAGAAAATAACGAGAACAATATGGTAATCCCATTTAGCGTGGCATTAGCAATACTAGTTATTCTAGTAATTGCTTTAGTAATAATAAAAAGAAAAAAACGAAATTAATTAATTGTGAAATACATAAAAATTAATTTGTATTATATTAATTAAATTTATTTTATATTACAAAAAAAGATAAAAATTATACCCAGAAATTTCAAAAAAATATTGACTTTTATGTAAATATATGATAAAATAATGATGTATCTTATAAAAGAGAGGAGTATCCTAAGAAATTAGGAGAAATAAAATGGGAAGAATAAGAGATTTAATAAAAACTTTCATAGAGCCACAACAAGTGCAAGACTTACCAGAACTTGCAGTAGAGGCTGGAATTGGAAAAAATGATATAGAATTATTAAAAAGAACAAGAGGAGGCATTAGTTGGGCTGATTTCTCTGGAGAAAATAAAGAAAAAGGAAAAAATGTCATTAATGGGAGAAAAAGTAGACAAAAAGTACCAACAAAAGTAAAAGACAACTCTCAACAAGAAACAAATAGAAATTCTGGAGAACAAAGATGAAGAGAAAAATAAAAACTCTCCATCTTTTTTTGCTCTTTTTTACTTTTAAACTTTGAATGAACTTTAAAGAATGTCCACAAACTTAAAAAAAGAAAAAAATGTAATTTTTTTTGTAAAAGTTATTTACAATTTGTAGAATTTTGTATAGAATATAGTAAGTGAAGTAAAGACGAAAGAAAAATGAACTTAAGAAAGGGGTAAATCAATGAAGATATTGATGCTAACATGGGAATATCCACCAAGAATAGTAGGTGGAATATCTAGAGTGGTATATGACCTATCACACAGATTAATAAAAGATGGTCATGATGTTACAGTAGTAACATATAGAGATGGAGATACACCATATTATGAAGATGATAAAGGAGTAAAAGTTTACAGAGTAGACAATTACATGATAAACCCAAACAATTTAATAGACTGGGTAATGCAATTAAATTTCAACATGATTGCACAAACAAATAAAATTATTCAAGAGCAAGGACAATTTGACGTAATACATGCACATGACTGGCTAGTAGCTTATGCTGCAAAAACATTAAAAAATTCTTACAATATCCCAATAGTAGCAACAATACATGCAACAGAAGCTGGAAGAAACAGTGGAATACATGATGAAACCCAAAGATATATAAATGATACAGAATGGATGCTTACATATGAAGCAACAGAAGTAATAGTAAACAGTAACTTCATGAAAGGTGAATTACAAAGACTATTTGGATTACCATTTGAAAAAATAAATGTAGTACCAAATGGAGTAAATTTAAATAAATTCTCAGGAATAGAAAGAGATTATTCATTCAGAAGAAGATATGCAATGGACAATGAAAAAATAATACTATTTATGGGAAGACTAGTTTATGAAAAAGGTATACAACATCTAATTGCTGCAATGCCAAAAGTACTAGCAGGATATCACGATGCAAAACTTGTAGTAGCAGGAAGAGGTGGAATGTTAGACGAATTAAGAGCACAAGCAGATGCATTAGGAATATCAAATAAGGTATATTTTGCAGGATATATGAATGGAAAAGATGTAGAAAAAATGTATAAAGCAGCTGATATTTCTGTATTTCCAAGCACATATGAGCCATTTGGAATAGTAGCACTAGAAGGAATGTTAGCAGAAAGACCAATTGTAGTATCAGATGCTGGTGGATTAGGAGAAATTGTTGAACATAGAGTAACAGGAATGAAGAGTTACTGTGGAAATGCAAATTCAATAGCAGATTCAATATTAGAATTATTATATAATCCAGAATTATGCGCAAATATAGTAAAAAAAGCAAAAGCAAAAGTAAAAGAAAATTACAATTGGGCAAAAATTGCACAAGACACACATTTTACTTACCAAAAAGCAATTTGCAAAACAGTAGCAGAAAAACAAAGACAACAAATTGAGCAAGAAAAAGCTCAACAAGATAAAAAGGCAAAAAATGGAGAAAAAGAAATTACAAATATATTACCATTTAAAAAACGTAAAGTATTTGCATAAAATAATTTTATAAATAAAGAAATAAATTTAGTGAGGGCGAATTTCAATTTTTCAAAAAATATTTGAAAATTTAAGTTCGTCCTTAAATTAACAGAAACATAAAATTTAACATTAATAAAATTATTTTTAAGAGAAATATTAAAAAAGAAAGGAGAAATGCTAGTAAAAAACTAGCAGATAATAGAAAATGAATGTATATGATACAGCAAACCAATTAGCACAAGAGATAAAACAATCAGAAGAATATGCAACATATAAAGCTGCAAAAGAAGCAATAAATATAAATTATGAATTAAAGAAAAAGATTGATAAATTTGAAAAAGCAAGATATGATGCTCAAATTGTAGCCATTCAAACAGGAAAAGATGATGACGAAAAAATGAAACATGTACAAGAACTATATGGAGAATTAATACAAAATGAAGAAGCAAGTAAATATTTTGATGCAGAAATGAAATTCAATATTTTAGTAGCAGATGTAAACAAAATAATAGGTGAAGCTGTACAAGATCTTTTAAAATAAAAAAATTAATAATTAACGGCAAAGGAGAAATTTTAGCCTAAAAGCTAATGTGAAAATTCATATGATGGAATTAATTATAATAATTGTAGCAATTATAGCTATTATAACAATTAATTTAATGATGAAAATCAATATAAATAAATTAAAAGAAATAGCAACAAACACCGAATTAAATGAAATTACAAAAAAATATCCAAGTAATAAAGAAATATGTAAAACAATATTAAAGAAACTTAGAAATGAAAAAGTCAAAATAGAAGAAAATGAAGAGTCAGACTCAACATTATATATAGCAATTCAAGACAAAATATCTATAGGAAATACTCATAATAGTTTCACTAGAATTCAAACAATGGCGCATGAATGTTTACACTCAATTCAAGATAGAAAAATGTTGATATTCAATTTTATATATTCAAATATATATTTCTTGTATTTTGCAATTATAAATATATTAGTAATAATAAAAAAATTACCAAATGAAATGCTATTTTCAAATATCCTATTAATTGCAAGTTTTGTATATTATGTAATAAGAAGTTATTTAGAAAATGACGCAATGATAAAAGCAGAATATTTAGCAAAAGAATATATGTTAGAGCAAAATATCTCAAGTAAAGAAGAAATAGAAAAAGTAGTTAAAGGATTTAAAGAGCTAAATAAATGGTGTATAAAGGGAACAAATTGTAGTTTATTTGTAAATATTATGACAAAAGTTATAGTTTTTAATGTTTTAGCATTGATTTTTTAGGAAGAATATGTTAAAATATCAAAGTATTAACATGAATAATAAAACTGTTAGGAGGAATACTAAATGCAAGTAGTAAAAATAATATTAATAGTAGTGGATTTAATTATATGTGTAGCGTTAACAATATTGGCAATGATACAGTCAAAAGATGATGAAGGTTTGTCATCAACAATTACTGGTTCATCTACAAATAACTTCTTTGAAAAAAATAAAGGTAGAACAAAAGAAGGTATAAAAAAAAGACTAACAATTATTTTAGGAGTGTTATTTGTAATTGTAACAATAGCACTTTCAATAATATACATAGCATAATAAACTTTAGGGCAGTTCACGAAACTGCCCTTTTTATTTAAATTGTTCAATTGAACTTTTAAGTAGGAGGTAAAAAGTAAAGTGAAAATAGAAAGTAAAATTGGAACATATAGAAAAAATCAAAAAGGATTTGGGTTTGTAAAATTAGAAGACCAAGAGGAAGAAATATATATATCAAAAGAACATTCTCTAAATGCATTAAATGGAGACACAGTAAGCATTCAAATAATTTCCCCAAAAGAAGAAAAAAAGAATGGAGATAATTCGGCTCAATTGAAAGACAAAAAACAAGAAGGAAAAATAATAAAAATAATAAGGCATGAAAAAGACACAGTAGTTGGAACTTTTCAAAAAAACAGAAACTTTGGATTTGTTGTACCAGATGACAAAAATTTTGGAACAGATATTTTTATTTCAAAATCACATTGGGGAAAAGCAAGAAACAACCACAAAGTATTAGTAAAAATAACCAAATATCCTGAAAGAGGAAAAAATGCAGAAGGAGAAATCATAGAAGTAATAGGCAGAGTGAATGAAGCTGGAGTAGACATGTTATCATTAATAAAACAATATGAATTACCTTATAAATTTCCAGAAGAAGTAGTAGAAGAAGCAAAAGCATTTGGAAATAAAATAGATCCATCAGATTTAGCAAATAGAAGAGATTTACGTCAAGACATAATATTTACAATAGATGGAGAAGATGCAAAAGACCTTGATGATGCAATACATGTAGAAAAATTAGAAAATGGAAATTACAAATTAGATGTTCATATAGCAGATGTAAGCCATTATGTAAGAGAAAAAACAGAATTAGACAAGGAAGCATATTTAAGAGGAACAAGCATATACATGCTTGGAAGAGTAAT
>CALYBE010000032.1 GCA_944393735.1 uncultured Clostridia bacterium | reverse complement strand
ATAGAACTAAAAAAAGAACAAAAAGATTATATTGTAAATGTAATAATGGAATAAAAAGAAAAAGAAAAAAAGAAAGATATTTAAAAATCAATATAGTATTATGAGACCAAAGAAACTACAACATAAATTTCAAGTCAAACAAGAAAAATATCAAAATACAATTTATATCTTGAAAAATCATGATAGTCGTGGTATATTAGAGAAGTATAAAAAACACATACAAGGAAGGAAATGAGATACAATGGGTATATTCAGCAAAATATTTAAGAGTTATAGTGAAAGAGAAGTAAATAGAGTAATGCCAATAGTAGATAAAATAAATGCATTAGAAGAAGAAATCTCAAAATTAACAGATGAAGAATTAAAAAATAAAACAAATATATTTAAAGAACAACTTGCACAAGGAAAAACATTAGATGATATATTACCAGAAGCATTTGCTGTTGTAAGAGAAGCTTCAAAAAGAGTATTAGGAATGAGACACTTTGATGTACAATTAATAGGTGGAATAATTTTACATCAAGGAAGAATCGCAGAAATGAAAACTGGTGAAGGAAAAACACTTGTTGCAACACTACCAGTATATTTAAACGCATTAGAAGGAAAAGGAGTACATGTAATAACAGTAAATGACTACTTAGCAAAAAGAGATAGTGAATGGATGGGAAAACTATATAAATTCATGGGGCTATCTGTAGGACTAGTTATAGCAGGAATGTCTCCAAAAGAAAAACAAGAAGCATATGCATGTGATATCACATATGGAACAAACAATGAATTTGGATTTGATTATTTAAGAGACAACATGGTTATATACAAAAATCAATTAGTTCAAAGAGATTTACACTATGCAATAATAGACGAGATAGATAGTATATTAATTGATGAAGCAAGAACACCACTTATAATATCAGGAAGAGCAAACCAATCATCAGACTTATACAAACAAGCAAATGATTTTGTAAAAAGATTAAAAGCTAAAGTAATAGTTGAAGAAGATGTTAAAAATGAAGCACAAGAAGAAGACAATGAAAAGTATGACTATATTGTAGACTTAAAAGCAAAATCTGCATCATTGACACAAAAAGGAATAAAGAAAGCAGAAGAATACTTCAAATTAGAAAACTTTAATGACATAGAAAATTCTACATTAGTACATCATGTAAACCAAGCATTAAGAGCACATGGAGTAATGAAAAAAGATATTGATTATATAGTAAAAGATGGAGAAGTATTAATTGTAGATGAATTTACAGGACGTATTATGTATGGAAGAAGATATAACAATGGATTACATCAAGCAATAGAAGCAAAAGAAGGAGTAAAAATTGCTAATGAAACTAAAACTCTAGCAATGATAAGAAAAGACTTAAATGATGCAATTTACAAAAATGAAACTGCAAAATACAATGCAATAGTAAAAAGCATAAAAGAAAGCCATGATAAAGGACAGCCAGTATTAGTTGGTACTGTGTCAATAGAAAAATCCGAAAAATTAAGTAGAATACTTAGCAAAGAAGGAATAAAACATGAAGTATTAAATGCAAAATACCATGAAAAAGAAGCTGAAATTATAGCACAAGCAGGAAAATTTGGAGCTGTAACAATAGCAACAAACATGGCAGGACGTGGTACAGACATTATGCTTGGAGGAAATAGTGAATATCTTGCAAAACAAGAAATGAGAAGAAACAAAGTTCCAGAAAACTTAATTGAAGAATCAAACACATACTATGACACAGATGATCAAGAAATATTAAAAGCAAGAGAAGAGTTCAAGAAATTAGAGAAAAAATATGATGAAGAAATTAAAAAAGAAAAAGTAAAAGTAATAGCTGCTGGAGGATTAAAAATAATAGGAACAGAACGTCATGAATCAAGAAGAATTGACAACCAGTTACGTGGTCGTAGTGGACGTCAAGGAGACCCAGGAGAATCAAAATTCTATATTGGATTAGATGATGACTTGATGAAAATCTTTGGCGGAGATATGATAACAAAAGTTTATAATACAATAGGTATGGACGAAAATATTCCTATAGAAAACAAAATTATTAGTAATGCAGTAGAGTCAGCACAAAAAAGAGTTGAAGGAAGAAACTTCAGCATTAGAAAAAATGTATTAAAATATGATGATGTAATGAATGCCCAAAGAGAAATAATTTATAAACAAAGAAGACAAGTTCTTGATGGGGAAAACATAAAAGAAAACATTTTACATATGATAGAATCACTTGCAGAAGAAATTGTTTTAACATATTTTGGAACTGAAAATGAAATTAACGTAGAAGCATTAGACATGGATATAAGAAATACATTTGGAATTGATATGGCAGACTTTATTAAAGAACATTCAAATAATTCTAAAGCTATAATTGAAAAATTACAAGAAACAGCACTTGCTAATTATGAAGAAAAAGAAAAAGATATTGGCGACCAACAATTAAGAGAATTAGAAAGAGTTGTAATGCTTAAAGTAGTTGACCAAAAATGGATGGACCATATAGATGCTATGGAAGAACTAAAAAATGGTATTGGACTTCGTGCATATGGTCAACAAGATCCTGTTGTAAAATACAGAATTGAAGGTATGGACATGTTTGATGAAATGGTATTAGATATCAAACATGATGTAGTAAAATTGCTTATGAATCTTCGTAAACAAGAAGAAGTTAAGAGAGAAGAGGCAGCCCAAATTACAGGTGCAGCTTTACAAACTATTAATGGACTTGATAGTGACCAACAACAAGTAAAGTCAGAAATAAATAAAACAGTTGTTAATCAAGGTCCAAAAGTTGGAAGAAATGATCCTTGCCCTTGTGGAAGTGGGAAGAAATATAAAAATTGCTGTGGTAAAAATCAGTAATATCAAGGACTACAGAGTTTTAAAAAAACAAGAAAATATTAAAAAATAAGCAAATTGTTGCCAAACCAAACCAAAATAAAATTCATAAAAGCCTTGAAAATACTACATTTCATCTTGGAGACAAAGTAGAAAAAGGTTTTCCAAAAAATTTTTTGAAAGTTTTAAAAATATCTTTTGCTTATGCTACAGGTGTAGTAGGCTTTGTTAAAGAAAATACAGCTATAAAAGTTAGACTACCTAAATATGATATACCAGATGCAGATCCTGCTCATATTTTTACGAAAGAAGAAATTGATATGATTTTAAACAGATTTAAAAAGAACCACGCATTTTACTATGCAGTGCTAACTGCATAGTATACAGGATTAAGAGTATCGGAGGTATTTGGGTTAAATTGGGATGATATAGATTTAGAAAATAAGACTTTAACTGTAAATAAAAATATATTTGAAGAATATGCAATATCAAAATAGAAAAACAATTTTAAAAAACAAACTACAGATTGTAATAATATTACAAATCTGTGGTTTATTTTTTTGCTAAGAAATGGGAGGTTATAATGGAAAGATTAGAATTAATAAAAGTAACTAAAAATAAAAAAATGTATACAAGAGAAACAACGAGAAAAGCTCTAGAATTAGAAGAAATTGAATCTGAAAACGGTAAAATTGGCAAGATAATAAATTAGAAGAATTAGATGATGATGAAGAAACAATATAGGAATTAATTATAAATGTTAGTGAGATTTATAGATTTTTAATAATTCCTATGATATACTACCTACAGATGAATAGTAATTTCTAAAATAGTAAAGCATTTTATAAAATATGCAAAAAATCTATTTATTCATTAAAATTAATCTGTTATAATGTTAGTAAATATAACTTATAAAGAGAATCATTATCATTTCTAATAATACAATAGAAGTTAAATAATATTAAAAGGGGAAAAATATGAAGAAGAGTGAATTTACAAAAATGCTGAAAAAAGAGAACAAAGCATTTAAAAACTTCTATCTATATGGAGGAACAATAATATTTCTGTTTTTAGCTATTATCATTATAAATGTTTTATTAAATCTTAATGAATTGATTCCACTAAATGTTTTTTGGATTAATGCAGCTTTAGCTTTTGTAGTTGCCTAAAAAAGAATTTAAGAGATTAGAAATATATATGTCAGATGAAGATTATAGTAATAATTTAGAAAGAATAAATACAATCGATTTAATTGAATTAGAGAAAACAATTAAAGCTTATATAGAAAATATAGATAATCTAAGTGATACTAGTGGGCAGTATGTTACATTTATAATAAATGAATTAACTAATTATGATTGGAATTCTATGCCATATATTTCTACATATAATATGCGAAAAATTACACACTTTGAGAATAAAATTTTAAAATATAATGAAAATATATATACAAAAGAAGATAATGAATGTGTACAAGATTTATATTATATGATAACTAAGTACTGTTATACATATTTAAACATAATATATGATAAGATATCTTCAATTGAAATTTTTAAAAAAGTAAGTAGCATAAAAAATAATATAGTTATGATTGGAGCCAATGGTTCAGGAAAAAGCACTTTTGCAAGGACACTAAAAGGAAAAATATTATGATACTGACAAAAAGGAAAAAACTGTTTTAAATAAAGTAATTGATATAATGATAAAAATAATGTAATTGTTTTAAGTGTAGAACAATATAAAGAGAAATTATTAGATGAAGAAATAGATAAATTTATTAAAGAAAATATTAATAATATTGACTATAGTACTGACTTTTCGGTCGATAAACATTCTAATTCTTATGTTAAAAAGCTAGAAATTAAGAAACTTCCAAGAACAGGATTTTAATATAGTTTAATAGTAATTGATTTAAGCCAGAGTAGTTTTTTTAAAATTACTTTGGCTTTTTTTGTGCAATTTTAAAAAATTTATGTTATAATGCAACACAGAGGAGTGAAAAAATGACAACAGAATTTGTAACAAATTATATTGATAAAAAATTAAATGAAAATCCAAATTATATAAGATATACATTTTACGAATTAAGAGTTAAAAACAATTAAAGTAGAGATAGTAAATAAAAATGGAAAAAGAAATAACAGAAATCAATGAAAATGACATTGAAGAGGTTATTATTTCAAAATAAATTAAAACAAAATAACATTTACAAAAGATAAAACAGCAAGGAGTGAAGAATGTTATGGATAAGAAAATATACAAAGAAGCAAATCAATTTGAAACTGAAACTAATATAAATGTCTTATTTAAAGAACAAATAATAGCAGTTTATACAAATAAGATTTACAAAGAAAATTAAATAAAGTATTAGGAGAACCTACAAAAGAATATAAAATAAAAAGGTCAATAAGTGGTAGTGTATGAGAAATACCTTTTAAAGAAAAAACTAAAATAACAAAATTAATGTTAAAAGCGAATATATTTGAATTATAGGAAGGAGGGAATATTTTATGGCAAGTTGGAAATGTCCTAAATGTGGCAATGAAGAATATGAAAAAGACCAATTTCAAGCAACTGGAGGTAATTTTGCAAAAGTATTTGATGTGCAAAATAAAAAGTTTATTACAATAAGTTGTACTAAATGTGGATTTACAGAATTATATAAAGAAGGAACATCAGCAGGAATGAATATATTTGATTTCTTGATGAATTAAATAGTGTAAAAAAATAAAAAATTTTAATTAAATAGAATTTATAAAAATAGCAGATAATCAGAGTTATCTGCTATTTTCGTTTAAAATGGAAAAATAATTAAATATTTGCTATAATAAAACAGAATAAATAAAAATGAGGTGCTTGAGAATATGAAAAAAATATTAATCGTAGAAGATGATACAAGTATAAGTAAAGAATTAAAAAATTTGTTAGATAATGCAGGATATAATGGAGTAATTTTAAAAGATTTTGAAAAATCTTATGCAGAAATAAAAAGAGAAAATCCAGATTTAATATTACTTGATATAAATATACCAAAATTAAATGGAGAAATGTTATTACAAAAAATAAGAAAAGAAAGTAATGTACCAAAATTTAAGAAAATTGTAAGAATAAATAATAGCAATAACAATGAAAAACTGATATAATATAGAAAATACTAATAAAAGTATTTATCTTAAATTAGGCAATAGTTAATAAAACTATATATATATTTAGTTTAGCAAAAAGTTTAATAACTATGCAAAAGATTACACAAAGATTAATTAATGTTTAGAAAGGGAGATTGAACTATGAGTTTATTAGGAAATATTTTATGGTTTATCTTTGGAGGTCTATTTAGTGGACTTTCTTGGGTACTATCTGGAGTAATTTGGTGTATAACTATTGTTGGAATACCTTATGGTAAACAATGCTTTAAGTTTGCATCAATGTCATTTGCTCCATTTGGAAAAGAAATCGAATATGGTGGGGGTGTACCATCATTACTTGCAAATGTAATATGGATTATCTTCTTCGGTATTCCTATGGCACTTGAAAACTTGATTTTCGGATGCTTATGGTGCATAACCATAGTAGGAATACCATTTGGTTTGCAGTTTTTCAAAATTGCAAAACTTTCACTTGCACCTTTTGGAGCAAGAATAGTTTAAGCATGATACAATAAATACAGGACTACAAGACATTAATTTAAAATTTGTGTGATTTTATGGGAGAGCGACAGTTGTTACTCTCCCTTTTCAAAAATTTGCAAATATTATAGTGAAATTTAAGTTTTTATGATATACTTGTTTTGAAATATAAAATGTGAGGTAATATATGAGAAAAGAATTTAAAATTATTTTAGTTATATTGATAGTAGTTATTTCTTTAGTATTAGGGTATTTTATAGGTTATAAAAGAGCTTATGACAAAATTGAAAGTGCAAATCAGAATATAAGTTATAATAATACTCAACAAACATTTTATGCTAAAATTGAAGAAATAAAGGATAACTTTATTTTAGTAAAAGGATTATCAGTTAATGATATAAATTTTCGAGGAGAATTTACTATTTCTGTTGTGGAAGAAACTGAATTAGAATGGAGAAATACAAAAATTAATGTAACTGATTTAGAAGTAGGAGATAATATATCAATTACTTTTACAGGTGAAATTTTAGATTCTTATCCAGCACAAATAAAAGATGTTGTTAAAATTCAATTATTAGATGACGAGTAATTTGTAGGCGAGATTGAAAGTATAATTTAAAGGAGCAGAATATGAGAAAGTTAAATTTAATTGTAGTTTTTAATAGTGATTTAGAAAAGGCACTTTTTTGCATTAGGGCAAAAGAGCCTTATAAAGGTCTATATAATTTTGTTGGTGGTAAAATTGAAGATGGTGAAACTAATGAAGAAGCAGCATATAGAGAATTATTTGAAGAAACTGGAATATCTAATAAAGATATAGAATTAGACCATTTTATGGATTTGAATTATTTTAAATATGAAAATAATTTACAAGTTTATTATGGAATTTTAAAACATAAAGTAAATTTAGTAGAAGAAAAAAATAAATTGGAATGGGTAACTATAAATGAAGAATTATTGAATAATTCCAAATTTGCAGGAAACTACAATATACCACATATAATAAGGCAGATAAAAGTTTATTTAAAAAATGGAACAGAAATTGATAAATATTAAAAAGATAGAGGTGCAGTAATGAAAATAATAACACTATGTGGAAGTTTAAAATTTAAAAAAGAAATGATGGAAACGGCAGAGAAAATGGCACTAAAAGGTAATTGTATTCTTACACCAGTTTATCCTGTGTTAGAAAATTATAAAAAAACAAATGAGCAATTAAAAAAGTTAAAAGAAGAACATTTTAAAAGAATAGAATTAGCTGATGCAATATTAGTAGTGAATGTAAATAATTATATTGGAAATAGTACAAATTTAGAGATAGAATATGCAAAAAAATTAGGTAAAGAAATCTTATATTATACAGATTTAATAAAATAATATTAGAAAGACAAATTTTAAAAGCAAAATAACTAGAAAAAATCTAGTTATCTAAGTTTTTTATATGTTATTTATCCTCATAAGGTATTTCCTTAAAAATAGAAGCTATCGTTTTTATTGCTGAACCAAATGCAACACGGTCATCATCATTTAAGCTCTCCAATAAATTCTTAAAACATTTTGCATCTTTATTTAAAAATTGTTCTATATATTTTATACCTTCTTCTGTAAGTTTTAATTTTATAATTCTGCGATTAGATTTATCATATATTCGTTCAACTAATTTTTGTTCTACAAGTCTATTCGCTATTTTAGTCATGTGTTGCTTAGGTGTTTGCATAATATTGCATAAATCAGTCATTATAGCAATTCCACCAATAGAATGAAGTACATTTAAACAATAATACATTTCAAGACTAACACCGTTATCTAATAATTGTTTAAATGGCTTGGTTATCATAAAATTCCAATGAGGAAGAATATTTAATAAATCCTTTTGTATATTATAAATTTCATTTTTTTTATTCAAAATTTTATACCTCCATTGACATAGAAAAAATTAAATGATATTATAGTAATACTTGTATTACTATAATAAAAATATTACTATAAACAATATAACACTTAAAACTGAAAAAAGCAAGTAAAACTAAAAAAACGAATAAATGGAGAAGTGTATGAAAGATAAAACTAAAAAAACAATTAAGGAAAAAGTTATTAATTTCTTATCTTGGTTAAAAGAAGAGTGTAAAGATTGGAGAACTTTTGTAATTTTAATTTGCGTAATTATTGTTATGTATTTTCCTGTATGGGGAGGATATTTAATGTATTTTATTTTTAAATGGAATTGGAGTCTTGTTATGGCAAATATAATGTTAGCATTTTGGGCTGGACCAATAACTCCATTTTTTCCTATTGCAATAGCAATTACTTTAGCAATAAAGAGAATAATTAGAATTTACAAAAAAAGAAAATTATTAAAGAATATAAAAATGAAATCTAGGAGGAAAAATAAGTGAAAAATATAATAAATATGAAGAAAATGATTTTACTTTTGCAAGGTGCGATAGTTGGAACAGGTGCTATATTGCCGGTAGTAAGTGGAGGCGTACTATGTGTAGCTTTTGGAATCTATGAACCGATGATGGCACTTTTGCATTAATGTTGTTTTTTGGATTAATTTGCGGAACTCTACCAGCCCTAATAAAGACTTCTGAAGAAAGTGATCCAAAAAAAGTTGGACACCATTTGTAATAGCTTTAGCAATAGCTTATCTTGTATTTTGTATTTTAGAAAAAGCTGGAATAAGTCAAGTAGATATATCTTTTTGGAGTTATATAATATGTGGAATAGTATGGGGCTTAAGTATGATTATTCCTGGTTTAAGTTCATCATCACTTTTAATTTACATGGGACTATATGAACCAATGACTGCTGGGATTGCGAGCCTTGATTTTGCTGTAATTATTCCACTAATTATAGGTTTAATAATTACAGTTATACTATTTGCAAGAATAGTAAATTCTCTTTTTGAAAAGCATTATGCATTAGTTTCAAGAATTATTTTAGGTATTGTTATTGCATCATCTTTGAAAATTGTACCTAATAATTTTGAAAATATAACTGTACTTGTTATATCTTTAATTTGTTTTGCTATAGGATTTGCAATTGCAAGATATATGGATATATTGAGTAATAAACAAAATAATAAAGAATAAATATTATGATAATGAGACTGATATAAATATATTAAAACATAGTTTTAGGTGAGTGAAGTTATGAGAGAAGAAATAGAAAAATATATAAATGAAAATTACGATATTTTGCAGGTATACCCTTGGGATAAATTCCCCAATGATACAACTTTTAAGCATAAAAATAATAAAAAATGGTTTGCACTTATAATGAATGTATCATATGAGAAACTAAAAATAAATAAAGAAGGAATAGTAGATGTAATAAATTTAAAAAATGTTCCAGAAATGATAGGTGGATTAAGAAAAGAAGAAGGAATATTACCAGCATATCATATGAGCAAGGAACATTGGATCACAATTTTATTAGATGGTACAGTATCAAAAGAAAAGATATGTGAATTAATTGATATAAGTTATGAATTAACAAATAACAAGTAAAAAATAATGAAATAATAGAAAATAAAAATAACTAGAAAACAATTTCTAGTTATTTTTTATAGAAAATTTTTTAAAAAAGTATTGACACGATGTCAGAGAAGTGATATAAAATAATCAGATTTACACAGTGTCAAAAATAAAATGGAAAGGAAGTTAGATATGACAAAAGAAACAACGGACATTAGGAGAGAAGAAATTATAAATGCTTGTGAAAAATTATACAAAACCAACAGCTTCAAGGATATTACAATAAAAAGCATAGGAGAAGAAACCACATTTTCTCGTACATCTATATATAATTATTTTCAAACAAAAGAAGAAATATTTTTAGCATTACTTACAAGAGAATATAAAAGATGGGCAGACGAATTAGAAACAATTTATGAAAAAAATTCTAAGATGGACAAAAATACATTTGCAGACAAATTAGCTAAAAGTATAGAACAAAGAAGAAATTTATTAAAACTAATATCAATGAATATGTATGACATGGAAGAAAATAGCAGAATGGAAGAATTATTAAGATTTAAAAAGTATTATGCTTTAGCCATTAGAACTGTTAGAAAATGTGTTGATAAATTTTTTAAAGGTATGAGCAAAGAAGAAAAAGATCATTTTATATTTTCATTCTTTCCATTTATGTATGGTATATATCCATATGTAGAATTGACGGACAAGCAGAAAGAAGCAATGAAAGAAGCAGATGTACCACATAAAAATTATTCTATTTATGAGTTGGCACTTATAGGTATAAAGAAGTTATTAAGTTAAAAATAAATAATTGGAGGAAATGTTATGAATAAAAAAGTAGTTGCATTAATTGTTGCGATTTTAATTGTTGCTATAGTTGCAGGAATCATTTTTGCAGTAACTTGGCAAAGTGGAAATGGAACTGAAAACAATACAAATTTAGGAACAACAAATAATAATAACGCAATGTAGAAGTTACAGATGATGGTTTAATATTAATTACAGGTGGAACTTTCCAAATGGGAAGTCCAGAAAGTGAAATGCAAAGAGAAAATGATGAAACTCAGCATGAAGTTACAGTAAGTGATTTATATATTTCAGCAACAGAAGTTACAGGAAGCAAATTATTATGGACATTATCCTTATGGTATAGAAGAAAATTACTTTTCACAAGAAAATCTTGAAACTAAGCCTGGTACTTATCGTCAAACAACAGTAGAAGTAAATAGTTTTAAACCAAATAATTGCAGAAAAAACAGATGCAGATATTATAGAATTAAATCCACAAGAACTATATTCAGATAGTTATACAGAAGTGTTGGATCAAGCACAAGAAGATATGAATAATGATGCAAGACCAGAACTTAGTACAACAATTGATAATATAGATGAATATGATACCATCTTTTTAGGATACCCTATTTGGTGGGGAGATTGCCCAATGGCAATATACACATTTTTAGATGAGTACGATTTATCTGGAAAAACAATAGCACCATTCTGCACATCAGGAGGTTCAGGACTTTCTGGAACACCAGAAGAAATTCAAGATGAAGAACCTAATGCAACAGTAACAGAAGGTTTATCAATTAGTGATAGTAGAAGCTCAAATAGTAGAAGTCAAGTACAAAACTGGTTAAGTGAAATTGGATTTTAAGGAGTAACAGTTGGAAAAACTGTAATTCTTTTCCAACCAGATTAGTACCTAAAGAAAGGAATGAAATTTAATATGAGTTTAATTATTAATATTTATTATACAGGAGAAAATGGATCTGCAAGACAATTTGCAGAAGAAATGGTAAAAACAGGAGTAGTAGATAGAGTAAGAGCTGAAAAAGGAAATCAAAGATATAACTATTTCTTTCCAATGGATGACCCAGAAACAGTTCTTTTAATTGATAGATGGGAAAATCAAGAAGCACTAGATGAACACCACAAATCTCCAATGATGAAAGAAATAGCAGATTTAAGAGATAAATACCATCTTCATATGAGAGTAGAGCAATTTGTAGAGAAAAAATAATGTTATAAGAAAGGTTAAAAGCTATGAAGAAAGCAATGATTATTATAGGTATAATATTATTACTTACTATTATAAATATAGCAGTTATATATTTCGTAAATAATAATAACAATGAACAAACAGCAAGTACAAATACACACATTAATACAAACATAAATAGAACTGAAAATACTACAGAAAACTCAACAGGAGTAAGTAATACTGAAAATGTAAATTCAGAAAGTACAAATGCATCAACAGTATATTTTTTTTGATATACAAAATGCCAAAAAATAAATAATGAAAGAAGGTGATAGCATGAGTAAAGTTCTAGTAGCATATTTTTCAACTAGTGGAGTTACTAAAATAGTAGCAGAAAAAATCGCAAGTACAATTAAAGGAGATTTATTTGAAATTGAACCAAAAGAAAAATATACAGATGAAGACTTAAATTGGCACAATAAACAAAGCAGATCATCTGTTGAAATGGCAGATAAATCTTCAAGACCAGAAATAAAAGAAAACAATTTAGATATAAGTAGTTATGATACTATTTTAATTGGATTTCCTATTTGGTGGGGTGTAGCTCCAACAGTTGTAAATACTTTTATAGAAAGTAAGAATTTTGAAGGAAAGACTTTAATACCATTTTGTACTTCAGGTGGTTCAGGTATGAGATATGCAGAAAATGATTTGAAGAAAACATATCCAAATTATAACTGGAAAGACGGAAAAAGATTGACAGGAATGGAGAATGACGAAGATTTAAAAAATTGGATAAATTAATTTTAAGGAGGAATTGATTATGGAAAAATCAAAAGTTTATTTTACAAGCAAAATATCACCAGAAAGTTTGGTAGAAATGTATGAAAAATATAGGAATATTAGCAAGTAAAGATCCAGTTGCAATAGATAGAGCTTGTCTTGATATTATATATAATTCAGATGATCCAGGAAAAGAAAAATTAATACAAAGAATAGAAGAGAAAAAAGCAATTTATATCATAAAAACAGCAGAGAAATTAGGAGCTGGAACTACTGACTATGAATTAATTAATGTAGACTAATTGAATTTATGTATTGAAAAAGAATTAAATTTTGATAAGGAAAAGAAAATAAATTTTTAAGTAATATTTATAAAACTATATATGATGAAAATGGTGAAGCATTAGGAACAAGAGCATCTAAAGAACAATTTTGTATTAAAAAAAGATTGTAGATACACAGTAGATAATGTTATAAAAAACTTAGATGTGAGCATCTAAGTTTTTTTCTTAAACAATTATTTATCTTCATATGGTATTTTTTTGAAAATAGAAGCTATTGTTTTTATTGCTGAACCAAATGCAGTACGATCATCATTATTTAAATTTTCTAATAAATTTTTAAAACATTTTGCATCTTCATTTAAAAATTGTTCTATATATTTTGTGCCTTCTTCTGTAAGTTTCAATTTTATAATTCTACGATCAGATTTATCATATATTCGTTCAACTAATTTTTGCTCTACAAGTCTATTTGCTATTTTTGTCATTTGTTGTTTTGGTGTTTGCATAATATTTCCTAAATCTGTCATTATAGAAATTCCACCAACAGAATTAAGTACATTTAAACAATAATACATTTCAAGGCTAATACCATTATCTAATAATTGCTTAAAAGGCTTGGTTATCATAAAATTCCAATGAGGAAGAATATTTAATAAATCCTTTTGTATATTATAAATTTCATTTTTTGTATTCAAAATTTTATACCTCCATTGACATAGAAAAAATTAAATGTTATTATAGTAATGCTTATATTACTATAGTATAAATATTATTATAATACAAACATTACTATTTATACATCTTTAATTAATATAACACTTAAAAATAAAAAAAGCAAGTAAAACTTAAAAACAGTATTTTTCTTATCTCAAAGAGTTGCAAAAGAATTTATAAAACAAAAATCAGGTGGAAAAATAA
>CALYBE010000031.1 GCA_944393735.1 uncultured Clostridia bacterium | reverse complement strand
ACACTCTATTTACAACACATCTAGTAAATTCCAAATTTTCTTGGTTTAAAACTACCATTTGCAAAATGCTCATGGTTGAATTTTGACATTTAGCAAAATCAGGATAATATTCTTTAAGAGCCTCAAGTAGCCTTTTGATTGATTCTTGATTTGGAAGTTTATAATCATCTATACTTTTACATCTATCTACAAGCGCTTTAACTGGGAAGTTTCCATCCTTATCAGCTATTCCTATGCTTTTATATATTTTTCTTAAACTTTGATCATCTAAACTTAAAGTTGCACTTGAAAGAGCTTCATCATTTTTGTGGCACTCTCTATCATTTCTGTTAGCATCAATATCATGTTTTCTAATATCCTCATAACTTAAGCAAAAATTTCCTGGCCTAGCACCATATCTTTGTGCCATCAAATTCCAAGTAGGATCCAAAATTGTATCTCCTATACTTTTTGTTCCATCTGCATTTGGTAATTCTACGTTTTTTAATTTAATAAAACCATGATTCTTACCTGAAACAAGTTCTGATTCAACTCCTATTTTGTCCAGAATATATTTTTCAACTTGCGAAATTCCATTACATACACCATATCCCGAATTTATTATTTTCCATAATGCTCGTGATTGAGTCATATTAAAAACTTCTGTATCAAAGTCTGGACTATAACTTATTTTTTTACCAATAGCATTATCAATAAATGCTATTTTTTGAATAGTACTCCAATTTGCGTCTATTTCTTGTAAAACAGAATCAACCCATGCTTCACCATTTATATATTCTTGGGCAGTAGATGAGCCAACACCTAAATTATCTTGTATTTTTATTTGAGGACAAATCTTACATAATTCAAGAATTTTTTTCTTTTGCTCTTCTGGAACTTCCATTGGATTAAGAGACAACATCTCGTCTAAACCACGATATATTTCTAAATCCTTATTTAAGTCAATTTGAATTAGTCCAAGTGTTGCTAATTTTTTAAAATCATCTCCTACTTGCATTTCAAGTGCAGTTACATATTCTTTTGGCAGTTTTGATGTATCTATTTTATCTTTTGTTTTGGGGTCTAAAGTTGCTAATATTTGCCTTTTTTCTGTTAATGTTAATCCCATATTTTCTAATTCTGATACGAATTCTAATTGTTTGTCATTATTCAAACTCTTAACAATTTTATATGGTTTTATATTATTTTTTTGTAAAAATTCTTTATTTTTTAAAAGAAATTCTTTTAATGAACTTATATTTAATGATGAAATAAGTTCTATAGTCTCCATTTTATCGAGCTTATATTGTTTCCCAAATTGTTTTTGTAAAATAATATCTATTTTATTTTCATCTGAATATGTTTGCAAAATTTTTGTTACTTGAACCACCGGAAGTTTATATATTGCTATCATTTCAGTTTTTACTTCATCTGTTGAAAACCCTTTTATAATTTCTCTAATCTCATAATCTGTTAAATGTAATTGATTTTGAATAAATTCTTTTTCAGATAACAATTCTTGCTTATTTTTATCATCTAAACTTTGAATGAGTCCTTCTATTTCATATTCCATACTATACTTTTTCAAAAAATCAGTATCATGGAGAATTTGTATTTTACCATTATTATCTAAAGATTTTACTATTTGTCTAATTTGATAATCTTGAAAGTCTGATACAATAGAAGAATTTTTAAGTAACTCTAGTTTTATTTCACTATTTGAAATTGTACCAAAAATTAAATAATTTATATATGAAGGCAATTTTTTGAAATGTTCAAGTTCAAATAATTGTGCTTTTTGTTCATCATTTAAGTAACTATTTATTAAATCTATTAAATCATCACTATTCATTTTATATTGCACTAATGTATTTCTATCTGCAAATATACTGAATTTATCAGCTGTTTGGTCTAATAATTTTCTTAAATCTTGTGAATCCATGTTACTTGTTTACTCCTCTTTTGTTTTAATATTTTATATATTTTTTACTTGTTCTTCTCTTAAATTTTGTTTAATTATTACGCATATATCATAAAAGTGGTGTTCCCAGGCGGACTCGAACCACCATCGGTCGCTTAGGAGGCGACTGCTCTATCCTGCTGAGCTATGAGAACATTTTTGACTTTTGCATCTATTGTCAAAATTATTATAATATATCAAATAAAAAAAATCAAGCTTTATCATTAAGGTCTCTTGACACTTATGTTATAATATTTATGACTTTTGTTAAGAAAGGGGTTTTTATGCAACAAATATTAAGTAAAATGAGAAAAGCTATAGAAGAATATAATATGATAGAAGAAGGAGACAAAATTGCAGTTTGTGTTTCAGGAGGAAAAGATTCAATCACTTTATTAAATGGTTTAAAAGCATTGCAAAGATTTTATCCAAAACATTTTGATTTAATTGCCATTTCTATAAATCCAGGTTTTGAGTCTTTTGATACTGAAATTTTGCAAAAAAACTGTGATGAAGTTGGGGTTTCTCTATTTATAGAAAATAGCAATATTAAAGAAATTGTTTTCGACCTAAGGAAAGAAAAGAATCCATGCTCATTATGCGCAAATTTGCGAAGAGGCATAATAAATAGTATTGCTATTCGTGAAGGATGTAACAAAATTGCACTTGGTCATAATTTAGATGATGTTTTGGAAACATTTTTATTAAATTTATTATATACTGGAAGTTTATCAACTTTTGCACCTAAAAGTTATATGGATAGAAGTAAAATTACTATGATACGCCCACTAATTTTACTTAGCGAAAAAGATACTAAACGTTTTGTTAAAAAATATAATAAATCTATTATGCCAAAAGTCTGTCCAATGGATGAACATACTAAAAGAGAAAGTATGAAAGAGCAAATATTTTTATGGCAAAAAGATATTCCTATGGTAAGAGCTAATCTGTTTGGTGCAATTTCTAGAAATCTAGAGGGCTGGAAAAAAAATAATTAATTTTCTATACAGAAAAATAGCGGAACAAAGATTTTCTTCATATTAAAGTCTCATAAGAAAGTCTTTATTCCGTCTATTATTATATTATATGAACTTTAAGTAATGTCCCTAAAGTTCTTAGTTCATAAAGTTCAAATTTTAATTTCCGCGAACTACTTTTTCCATAGCAACCTTTAAATCTTCTAATTCAGATGTTGCATCTTCATTATTTTTTCCTTTAACTCCCATATAAAGTTTTATTTTTGGCTCTGTACCAGAAGGACGTACACAACACCATGCATCATTTTCTAATTCATAATATAAAACATTTGATTTTGGTAATCCTGTCTTACTTTCTTCTCCAGTTAACATATCTTTTACATAGTTTCTTTCTATGTCTTTAAATTTTAATACTTTATATTTTCCAATTTGTTTTATTTCTTTATTTCTTGTATTTGTCATCATTTCTTTGATTTTTTCAGCACCTTCAGCTCCTTCTAAAACAATTGAAACTTGAGTTTCTTTATAATATCCATATTTTTCATAGATATTAATCATTTGATCCCATAATGTAATTCCTTTTGATCTGTAATATGCTGCTGCCTCACATAAAGACATAACAGCTGCTATTCCATCTTTATCTCTTGCATAATCTCCAATTAAGCACCCGTAACTTTCTTCAAATCCAAATATATATGTTTTATCTTTCTTTTCTTCGGCTTCTTTCATTACGGCTCCAATATTTTTGAATCCTGTCAAAACTTCAATACATTCTAATCCGTAGTTTTTTGCAATTGCTTTTGCTAAGTTTGAAGATACAATTGTTGTAATAAGCATTCCGTTTTTTGGCAATATACCTTTTTCTTTCATTTGTGAAATTCTATATTCCGCAATTAATAGTGCTGACATATTTCCAGTATATTCCATATAATCACCTGTTTTTGCATCTTTTGCATAAATTCCTAATCTATCTGCATCAGGGTCTGTTGCTAAAACTACATCTGCATCAACTTTTTTTGCTAGCTCTAATGCTAATTTAAATGCCTTTTTATCTTCTGGGTTTGGATAATCAACTGTTGGAAAGTTTCCATCTGGTTTAGCTTGTTCTGGTACTACATAGACATTTTCAAATCCCAATTCATTTAATAGTCTTTCTGCAATTGTATTTCCAGTTCCATGTAATGGTGTATAAACTATTTTTAAGTATTTGCCTTGTTCTTTTACAATTTCAGGATTTAATACATGACTTTTTAAAGTTTCAATATATTTATCATCCATTTCTTTTCCTATTGCATTAAATAATCCTTTTTTTATAGCTTCTTCCTTGCTTATTGTTTTTATTTCTTTAAAGTCTGAAATTGCTCTTACTTTGTTTATTATTTCTTTGTCTCTTGGTGCAACTATTTGTGAACCATCATCCCAGTAAACCTTGTATCCGTTATATTTTGGAGGATTATGACTTGCTGTTATCATTATTCCTGCTGTAGCTTTTAATTGTCTAACTGCAAATGACAATTCTGGAACTGGTCTTAAACTTTCAAATAAGTATGTTTTTATTCCATTTGCATTTAATATCAATGCTGTTTGAAGACTAAATTCGTCTGACATTTTTCTTGAATCAAAGCTTATTACTACTCCCTTATCTTGTGTTCCTTGTTCTAATATGTAATTTGCTAAACCTTGAGTTGCTTTTCCTACTGTATATTTGTTCATTCTGTTTGTTCCCATTCCTATAACACCACGTAAGCCTGCTGTTCCAAATTCTAGTTCTTTGTAAAATCTGTCTTTTATTTCCTCTTCATTGTCTTTTATTGACATTAGCTCTTTTTTTGTTTCTTCATCAAATGCTGGGTCTTCACACCATCTTTGATATTCCTTTAAATAATCCATTTTCTTCTTCCTTTCCGAAAAAATTTTTATATAGGGTAAATCCCTTTTTATAGCATATAGTTAGCTTTCCTATATACTAAAAAACAATTGACTGCTGTAGTTATACCAGCAGTCAAAATTATATACTTATTTTAATTTATAGAATTTTCTATATAGCTCTCTAGCTGTTTCTGGACTGTCTGTTCCTGTTGCATTTTTAACAGGTGCAAATTCCTCTTCTCTTTTTACACGTAAAATAGCCATATCATCTAATTCTCCAAATGCGTCAAATAAGAATGCTTCAAATTTATATGCATTAGGTCCATCTGGTACTACTTTATTTCCGTTTTTATCTATATATGTTGCTTTCTTAAAAGCTGTATGATAAGGAAGTGGCTTATTTCCCATTCTTTCTACTGCATCTATATTGAATAAATTGCACAAAATATGAGACTCACCATATACTAACTGTCCTTTTTCATCAGTCATTTCGGCCATTTCTTTAGGGATTTCTGTATATTCTACTACAGATGGTTTTCCATTCTTTTTGCAGAATACTCCTACTTTTTCCTGTGGATTTGCCTTAACTACTGATTTTCCAGCAGCTGTGACATGTTTTGAAATTGCAATTCCCATTAAAACAGGATCTACCATTTTTACTAAACAATTATCTACTCCACCTATGAATATCCATTCAACCCCTAGTTCTCTCATTTTTTTAGTCATTCCATTTTTTACAAGAGCTTCATATATTCCACCATGACCATCAGCAGCTTCTTTAACAAGTCCATCTTCTCCTATTAGTATTTTACCTTCTGTATCTAACATTGGTAATTCACCTTGTTTAAAGAAAAATATATTTTTGTCTTTTTCATATCCAAAAAATCTATGTTTAGCAAAAAACTCTATTGTTTGATCATTATTTTCTCTACTTGTCATTATAAACCAAGGAATTATTACTCCATATTTTTTTCCTTGCTCTTTTAATGAATCACTTAATAGTTCAAATAATGATTTATGAGATTCTAAACCTATATCAAATGTTCCTTTTGGTCCATTATGTCCTAATCTAGTACCTTGTCCACCAGCCATAGTTACTGCAGCTAGTTTTCTGTTTCTTATTGCCTTTTCTCCGATAGCTTTATAGACATCATAATCATCATACAATTTTTCTTTATCAAAGTACTCTATTGGTGTTATTTTATCATTTGATGTTGTATTTTCTTTTTTAATGTTGTTATATAAACTATTTAGCAACTGATAATCAATATGTCTTAACTGATCTAATAATTGCTTTTGTTTTGTTTCACTTAAATTATTATACCCATTTAGTAGGTGTTCTTGACCATATTTTTTTAGGTTCCATTTAATTTCTTCAAAATCATCTTCCATTTGTAATCTTCCTTTCTTGCTTCATATAATAAATATATATACTATTTTTATCTTTTTTTCAATACCTTATTCAAATTTTTTTATTTCACTACAAATTTTATACATTTTTAAAGGAATAACCTTTATTTTGCTATTATAGAACTTCTAAAAAAATCAATTTTCAATAAAATTATTTATAAAAAGAAAACTTATTTTAAAATTTTAGATAATAGGAAATTAAATTAAAAATCACTTGTTCCGAGAGTATTAAGATTTTTGTCATATTCATTTATTATATTATTTATGTTATCTTTAATCTCATTAAAATTATAACAATCTACTATATTTAGTCCATCAATATTAATTTTTCTTATGTAATCATTTGTTTTTTTAATATAACTTTCTGTACCTATTACTATTATGTTAGAATTTTTTTTTATTTTTTCTATTTGACTTATTTCACTTTTATTCCACTTTAATTTTAATATTTTTTCTTTATTTTCCTCTTTTAAATTTAATTTTGAAATTAAAACTTTAACTGTTTCTTCTAAATCTTTTTCTGTTGCTATAATTACTCTTTCATTTTCTTCTATTTTTTTATTTATATATGGTACTAATATCATTTCTAGATGAAAGTCACTTACATAAAAACTACATAGTTTTTCAGACTTTTTATTTTCTACCACCATATTTTCATCCTTTCGTAATTATATTTCCTGGTAAATTTTACCATTGTTTTATTTTTTTGTCAAGCTTATATTTACAAAATGTATAATTTATAATTTTTGGTTAATAATTATTTTAAAGATATTTTTTTACAAAAAAGGAGTATTATATGAATTATTTAAAAAAATCAAATTTAAAAACTGCTATTCTTCTACTTTTACTACTATTTTTATATGTATTTATCTCTGCTCATAGTTATGTTTCTGCTGTTTCAGAAGACATATCCCAATCAGTATTTAGATTACATGTTTTAGCAAATAGTAATTCTGAAGAAGATCAAAATTTGAAATTAAAAGTAAGAGATGCATTACTTGATTATATGAATGAACTTTGTTTAAATTGTTCAACAAAAGAAGAAGCTATAAATATTGCTAATGAACATAAATACGAATTTCAAGAAATTGCAGAACGTACTATTAAAGAAAATGGATATGATTATTCAGTAAAAATTAATATTAATAACTTTTATTTTCCAACAAAAAATTATGGTGATATTTCTTTGCCTGCTGGATATTATGATGCTCTACGAGTTGGAATTGGTGAAGCAAAGGGGCAAAACTGGTGGTGCGTTATGTTTCCATCTTTATGTTTTATAGATGTAACCTCTGGTGTTGTTGATGATGAAGCAAAAGAAAATCTGGAAGAAAATATGGAAGAAGAATCTTATAGTATTATTTCTGAAAATGCTGATAATCTTGGAATAAAGTTCAAATTCAAACTTATAGAATTTTTTTCGGAAAGCGGACTCTTTACAGCAAAAAATTAAAAAACTGTTGTATTATTTCTTCTTTTATGATATATTTTGAGTGAATGAGTTTTTTACTTACAATTATTTTAATGATTATTTTTTGCCTTTGGCAATTGAAAATCATTATATAAGTTACTATAAGATATTGTCGAAATTCGACAAAACATATTAAGGAGGAATACTTTTGGAAAAACTAATAATAACTGGCAAAACACCTTTAAAAGGAGAAGTGTCAATAAGTGGTGCAAAAAATGCAGCTGTTGCTATTTTACCTGCAACACTTTTAATAGACGGAATATGTACAATAGAAAATCTACCTAATATTAGTGATGTAAAAATGTCATGTAAAATATTGGAGGGACTTGGTGCAAAAATAACTTGGAATACACCAAATGAAATTACAATTGATACAAGAAATATAGATAAAACAGATGCTTCAGAAGAGCTTACAAGAAAATTTAGAGCTTCCTATTATATCATAGGAAGCATGCTTGGCCGTAAGGGAAAAATATCCGTTGGAATGCCTGGTGGTTGCAAATTGGGCGCAAGACCTATTGACCAACATATAAAAGGATTTGAAGCACTTGGGGCTAAAGTCGATACAACACAGGGAAAAATTTCTGCAACAGCCAACAAATTAGTAGGAACTTCTATTTATATGGACGTAGTTTCAGTAGGTGCTACAATTAATGTAATGTTAGCAGCTGTTTTAGCAGAAGGTACAACAATTATTGATAATGCTGCAAAAGAACCACATATAGTAGATGTTGCAAACTTTCTAAATACAATGGGAGCAGATATCCGTGGTGCAGGAACAGATGTAATAAAAATTAATGGTGTTAAAAAGTTACATGGAAATAGTACATATTCTATTGTTCCAGACCAAATTGAAGCAGGCACATTCATGCTTGCGGCAGTGGCTTCTAGAGGTGATGTGCTAATAAAAAACTGTATTACAAAGCACTTAGAATCTATTACTGCAAAAATAACTGAAATCGGTGGACAAGTTGAAGATTTTGGAGATAGTATTAGGGTTTCTTGCAATAGAAGACCTTCAAAAGCTATCATAAAAACCCTTCCTTACCCAGGATTTCCTACTGATTTACAACCTCAAATGGGTGTAGTTCTTTCAATTGCAGATGGTACAAGTAGAATAATAGAAAGCATTTGGGAATCAAGATTTCAATATACAGAAGAATTGAATAAAATGGGAGCAAACATTACTGCTCAGGGAAAATCTGCCTTTTTTGAAGGAGTTGAACAATTATATGGTGCACCAGTTTATTCTACGGATTTACGTGCAGGAGCTGCTTTGATTATAGCAGGAATTATTGCAGAAGGAAAAACCGAAGTTTATAACCTTGAACATATAGACAGAGGTTATGAACACATAGAAGAAAAGTTCAGAAACCTTGGCGCTATTATTGAAAGAGTTACAGAATAATATAGAAAGAAGAAATACATATGCTAAATTTTTGTAGTTTATATAGTGGTAGTAGTGGTAATAGCTTATTTGTTGAAAGCGAAAACACAAAGCTTTTAATAGATGCTGGAATGAGTTGTAAAAAAATTGAAGAAGCCTTAAAAACAATTGAAGTAGAGCCTTCTTCAATTAATGCAATTTTAGTCACTCACGAACACGTTGATCATATTAAAGGATTATCTACTATTTCAAAAAAATATGATATTCCCGTTTTTGCAACAAAAGAAACATTTGATGCAATGCCTAATCAAACAGAAAAACTTTCAGAGAAAAATATTCATTACCTTAACATTGCAGAAAAATTTTATATAGATGATTTAAAGATTTTGCCTTTTAGCATATCCCATGATGCCGCAAACCCTTGCGGTTTTAACATTGTTAAGGACAATTCTCAACAAATAAGTATTGCTACAGATATTGGACAAATGACAAGTGATATTGTTAAACATTTAGAAGGTAGTGAATTTATTTTATTAGAATCTAATTATGAAACGGAAGTTTTAAAAAGTTGTTCTTATCCATTTCCTTTAAAAGCTCGTATTGCTAGCAGTACAGGGCATTTATCTAATGAAATGGCTGGAAAAACAATTTCATACTTAGTAAAGAATGGTAATTTACGTACAGCAATTTTAGGACATCTAAGTAAAGAAAGTAATTTTCCTGAACTTGCATATAGAACAGTCATTGACGAGATGCTTGCAAATAATTGCAATACTAATTCTATTAGTTTGTCTGTTGCAAGTAGAGAACTTCCTGGAAAATTAGTAAAATTGTAATTATTTTTTATATTAATTGTAAAGGGAATAATGAAGAACTTAAATAAAGGATGCAATTAGGTTTAGGGGGCCTAAGTAATATAAATTTAGCTTTTGATGTGATAGATAACATCAAAAAGAAAAAGTATTTAAAATTTATTTTGTTCACTATTATTTATGGGGGAAATAGATTATTCCCTTTACAAGATTAAAAGCTAATTTTGTGATTTTTGAATAATTTAAATTTAAATATTAAAATAGTATTTGATATTTTTTATATTTAATTTTTGTTTTTTAATACTTAATATTTTAGAATTTGATAAATCAACAAAATATTGAAATAATTTTTTTGAAATAATTTGTTCATCTGCAAATATCTTACTCTATTTTTTACATATTGTCAACAAAAATCGTTCGACATAAATCGACAAACTCCATTCTATGCTAGTGTTCTCAATGTTTCTCATCAAAATAAAATTTTACAAATTAGTATTGACACTAATATTCCTGTTATATCAGCAGCTAAAGCTGCAACTATAATTCCCCTTGAATTTTTTATTTTTACACTACTTGTATATACTGCTATAGTATATAATGTTGTCTCTGTTGAACCCATTATTACAGAAGCAACTAAACCAACAAATGAATCTACTCCATTTTGTTTTATAATGTCTGTTGCAACTGCCATTGAAGCACTACCAGAAATAGGTCTTAACAATGCAAGTGGTACAATTTCACTTGGAAATTTAATAAAATTTAGAACAGGTGAAATAATTTTTGTAATTAAATCTATAATTCCAGAACTTCTAAGCAATCCTATTGCAAAAAATAATCCTATCAATGTAGGGAAAATTTTAAATGTAATCTCAACACCTTCTTTTGCTCCATTTAGAAATATATCAAAAGCCGCTATTTTTTCTTTTAAAGCATAAAAAATTATTATTAAAATTGTCATAGGCATTGCTAGTAGAGATATATAATTTATAATTTCTATTTTGAATCACATTCCCTTCTATAAGCATAATTTATTTATTTACTTTTATTAATATTTTTGTCAAAGAAATCCCCACAACAGCCGCACAAATTGTGGAAATCCAAACAGGAAATATTATTTTGGTTGGGCTTACGGAACCTAATGAAGTTCTAATTGCTATAACAGTTATAGGAATTACTTGTAGTGATGCTGTATTTAAAACAATTAGCATCATCATACTATCACTTAATTTATTTTTTTCGTTATTATTTTTTTGTAATTCACTCATTGCTTGTAGTCCTATTGGAGTTGCAGCATTTCCAAGCCCTAAGACATTAGCTATTATATTCATAATAATATTTTTAAAACTTTTTTGTTCCTCTTTTACTTCTGGAAATAAGAACTTAACTATTGGCTTAAAAATTTTTGTTAAATAATTGATTATTCTTGTATTTGAAGCAATTTCCATTATTCCACTCCACAAACATGTCATTCCTATTAAAGTCAAAGTAAATGTAACTGCACTTTCAGTTGATTCTGTTATTGCCTTTTCAACATTTTCTATATTTCCAGATAATATCGAATAAAATATCGAAACAACTATAAATATAGGCCATAATAAATTTAACATATTTTTCCTCACTTATATAATAATTTATATTAAGATTTAAAAGATTTTATACATTTTTTTCTAAAACTGATTGACCAAGTTTCATATTTATGTTATTATATATATGAATTGATTATAATATTTAAGGAGGACAGGTTATGAAATCAACTGGAATTGTAAGAAAAGTAGATGAATTAGGAAGAGTTGTTATCCCAATAGAAATAAGAAATAAATTTGATATAGCTGAAAAAGATCCTATAGAAATATATGTTGATGGATCTTCTATAATATTAAGAAAATATGAACCAAATTGTATCTTTTGTGGAAATGCTAAAAACCTAACAAGCTACAAAGACAAATTGGTTTGTTCAAAATGTGCAAAAAAAATTGCTAGTTTAGAAGAAAGTATAGACGAAGAATAATCTTCGTCTATTTTTTATCTATGAATTGCATATAAATTTCATTTTTATTTAATTTTCTATCTTTAGCTATTTTTTTTATTATTTCTTTTTTATCAAATCCCTGCTTTTCATAATATTTATAATGTTCTTCTAAACTTAAATCATATAAATTATTTTTCTCATTTTCTACATGAGAATTTCCTTCTATAATTAATATCATTTCCCCTTTTAAATTATCTATTTCATTTAATAATTCATCTATATTTTTTCTAATAAATTCTTCATGTATTTTCGTTAATTCCCTAGCTAATACAATTTTTCTATTTAATAATATATTTTTTAAATCTAATAAAGTCGCTTTCATTTTATGTGGTGCTTCATATAATATTATTGTTTTATCAGATTTTTGAATTTCTTCTAATTTTTGTTTTCTTAATTTTTTATTTAAAGGTAAAAAGCCTAAAAAAACAAATTCCTTTGTACTTATCCCTGAAGCAATTAATGCAGTAATCATGGCACATGGACCAGGAATTGGTATAACCTCAATATTTTCCTCTATTGCCTTTTTAATTACTTCTTCTCCAGGGTCACATATTCCTGGCGTACCTGCATCAGAAACTATAGCAATATTCTCTCCATTTTTTAGTTTTTCAATTAATACGTCACTTTTCACATCTTCATTATGCCTATGATAACTTATTAAAGGTTTAGATATATCATAATGATTTAATAATTTTAAAGTTTGCCTTGTATCTTCTGCTGCAATTAAATTAACTTCTTTTAAAATTTTTAAAGCTCTTAATGTAATATCATCTAAATTTCCTATTGGTGTAGCAACAATATATAATTTTCCTGCCATTTTGTTTTCTCCTATTCTTTTATACAATTATTATTTTAATATTATTATTTATTTTATCACATTTTTATTTTATTTTAAATATTTTTTTATTAATATTTTTTTTATAATATTCACTATTATAAAAAAAAATATTATAACCCAAAATTTATAAATTTAAAATTATATATTAAATAAATTTTAAATGTGTATAAAGAATTTTTTATTTTATATTTACTATTATTTTTTATCTTTTTTTGTGTTTTTTTATTGTTTTTATTTTTTTATTTTTTGTTTTTTATTTTTTATTTTTTATTTTTTATTTTTTATTTTTTGCTTTTTAATCTACAACTTTTCAAAATATTTGCATATTATATATTAAAATATTTAATTATCTTTTATTGGAGGAGGTTTTATGAATAATTATTTTTTAAATTATAATATGAATAGCAATGGTAAAAATAGTAATTTGAATTTTAGAAAATTTCCTACGGAAAGTATATCTAATCCTTATTCAAAAAATATAAATCAACATAAAGATCAGTTTATATCTCCTACTTTAAAATCTGATAAAATTAATAATATAAATCGTGAGAAAAAATCCGAAAAGAAAAAATTTGATTTTAAATGTTTTAAAAATAGCACATGTAAATCTTTAGATGAAGTCGAACAATTTCTATGTAATTTTAGTTTATTTATAAAATATTTAAAATTATATAATTTATTAAAATAGTTGAATAGGTTAAAATTATCTTTCCTATTCAACAAAGTTTTAATTATTTTATTTAATTAATATTTTTTTATTTATTATACAATTATCATTTTTTTAAATAAAAATATTATTAAAATATATAAATATTTTTAAATTATAATATTATTTTTAATTAGATTTTAAATATTTAAATTTAATTTAACATTATTTATAATATAACTTTCTCAATAAAATTTATTTGTTTTTTAATTTTTAAAATTTCAACTGTTTATGATTTAATTTTTAATATATTATTTTAAAACTTAATTTTATATAATTACATTAATTTTTACTTTTTTATTATATTAAATTACTATTTTTTTATTTTTAATTACTTAAAATTTGTTATATTTTTTTACTTTATCTTTTTCATTCTTTTAAAAAATATAAAGTTTAATTTATATTTTTTATATTTTTATGTTTAATTAATAAATTAAATTTTTTAATATTTAATATTATTTAATTCCTACATTTATTATTATAATATAATTATTATTTAATTTTTAAATATTTATTTATTATTTATTTTACATTATTATTATATTTATTTTTTTAATTATTCTAATTTTTATTATTTTAATTTAAACTAGTTTTTTAATTAATATTTATTTTTTAAAGAATATTAATTTCTGTTTAATATTTTTTTAATTGTTTTAAATTTTATTATTTAAATTTAAACTACCTTTTTTAATTAATATTTATTTTAAAAAAATATTAATTTCTGTTTAA
>CALYBE010000030.1 GCA_944393735.1 uncultured Clostridia bacterium | reverse complement strand
AATCTGTTCTGTTATTTCCTGTTATTATAACAACTTCATGACCATCTTCTACGTATGATTTTGCTTGTGTTGTAATTAATGCTCCGCTACCAGCTCCATGTGTTGGAAATGCTGTTACAATTAAAATTTTTTTCTTTTTCTCTTCTTTTTTCATAATTTTTTTCCTTTCATTTTTCTTAAATTTTTTCAATTATTAATTTTAAAATCTTAATTGATATACACAGCACATTATAACACGATATTTATAGTTTATCAATTATTATATTATAAATATTCTAATAAATTCGACTGTTTATACTTAAAATAAAATTGCATGTTTGCAAAACAATTGAAAATAAAATAAATTTATTATATAATATGTTTAAAATAAATACTTTCATAAAGGATTAATACTATGAATAAAATAACTAAATTTATAAAAAATAAGTTAATTGCAATAACTTTAAAAAGAAATAGAATATTAGGTAAATTGGGTTTATTGCCAATGAAAACTGAATCTTGGGGATCTCTTAAAAATATATTTAATATTTTAAATTCTTCTGAAATAGATATACAATTACATAAAGAAGATGCTGAAAATAAAGATTATATATTTTCTATTATAAAAACTTTAGAAAAAAATGGAGTAAAAATAACTATAACAGAATTTGATAAAATATTTTCTAACGCTGATATAGAAAATATTGGTAAAATAAGCAAAACAGCAAAAATAAACTTTAGATATGTATATCCAAACTATACTGCTGCAGATAACATAAGTTCTGAAATGGATATTCAAACATATCTTAAAATATTTGATAAGATAAAATATCTTACAAAAGTTGCAACTTCAAATTTTACAAAAAAAGAAGAACAAGTAATTTTTATTGCTAATCAATTATCTGAATATGTAAAATATGATTTTGAATATGATCAAAAATCACAAAAAGAATTTATGGAACTTTCAAGTTTGCAGGGATGTTTAGAAGGTAAAAAAACAGTTTGTGCTGGAGTTGCCTTGGCTTTTGAAAGATGCATGTCAGAAATTGGAATTGAAAATATGCTCACTATTGGATATAGTGGAGATAATGAAGATAATTCTAAGGTTCCTAATAACCATGTTTGGAATAAAGTTAAAATTAATGGAAAATGGTATAATGTTGATGTTACCTATATATTAGAAAATCCTAAAGCTATACTTTCAAAAGAAGACTTAGTAAAAATATTTATTTTATCAAGTGATAAAACTTTTAGATTAGTAGGAAATTTTATAAATAACAATACTAATATTCCTGTTTCTGAAGAAAATTTTCCTGATACTACAGAAATATATAGAAAAATAAGTAAAGCAAAAAATGTTTTAGCAGAATATGACAAAGGAAATAGAAATACTTTTTTACAATATGGCGTAGAAAATAATAATACTAGCTTAAGTCAACCAATTAAACAACCTCAGGAATTATCAAGGAATTAAAAATGAGATTCATATAACTTTAAAGAGAGTAATTATATTAATATAACTACTCTCTTTTCTTCTCTTATATTTGTCTTTATAATAGATAGTAACATTTAGTTAATCTTCTCCCAAAAACCTGTTCCACCACTTTGTTCTAGCACAACCTCTATTAAACAACTCAAATAATACATAACCGATAACAGCTCCAAAAAGATTCATTATTATATCATCAATATCAGAAGATCTCCCAATAAAATATTGAAAAAACTCTATACTAAATGTAACAGCAAAACTTCTATGTATATGGCTCACCTCCTCTTCTTTTCATTCTTAATTATTTTATGAACAAATAATTATTGGTAACCTTTTGCCCAATCTACTTAGTAATTCATTTGTAATAGTGTCTGCTTTTTGTGCAACTTCTTCTGCTTTAATTTGTCTTTCTTCTCCTATTAAAGTAACAATATCACCATCTTCAATTTTGCTTAAGTTTGATACATCAATTACTAATTGATCCATACAAATTCTTCCAATTATATTTACATAGTTTTCATTTACTAAAACTTTAGCATTTTTACCAGATAAATTTCGTGGATACCCGTCTGCATAGCCTATTCCAACTGTTGCAATTTTCATGGTTTTATCTGCTTTAAATATTCTTCCATAACTAACTGATTCTCCTTGGGTTATTTCTTTTATACTTGTTATTCTTGACTTTAATGATAATACAGGTTTTAAATTAATTTTTGTTTTTGTATTTTCACTTTCATCACTATAAACTCCATACATAATAATTCCTGGTCTGACATAATCACAATTTAGTTCTGGATAATTTAATATTCCATAACTTGCTTGTATGTGTATTTTTCCTGTATCATATC
This sequence comes from uncultured Clostridia bacterium, assembly GCA_944393735.1. GTDB lineage: Bacteria > Bacillota > Clostridia > TANB77 > CAG-508 > CAG-269. Next base: position 11,999 of record CALYBE010000030.1, on the reverse strand, counting down.
CTAAGTTTTGCAGTTTTTTTACAGTTTCAAAAAAATTTGTTATCTGTTTATTTGTAAATAATTTATCATCTCCTTTTAAACTATCAGACACACAAAGATGACTATATGTTCCTAAAATTTCTAAATTTTGCATTTGATAAATATCAATTAACCTATCAATATTTTTATAACTTTCTCCTATTCTATTCATTCCTGTATTAATTTTTATATGTACTTTTAGTTTTTCTTTTAAATCCATTTGGTTTATTCTTTTTGCATATTCATAATCTACTATTGTTTGAATTAAATTGTATTTTAATAAATAATCTATATTATTAAAATTTGTATATCCTAATATTAATATATTTCCTTTAATTCCCGCTTCTCGCAAGGTTATTCCTTCATCTAAAGTTGCAACTGCAAAATCAGTTATTCCTATTTGATTTAATTTTTTAGATATTTCTATCATTCCATGTCCATAAGCATTTGCTTTTACAACTGCCATAATTTTAGTTTGACTTGAAATTATATTTTTTATTTGTTTTATATTATTTTCTAGATTATCTAAATTAATTTCAATCCATGCTCTGTTTTGTTTTAAATCTTTTTTCATTTTTCTCACTTCTTTTCTTTTTTTAATTTCTCTAAGATAATGCTAAATATCAAACTTGAAATTACAACTAATAAATAATGAATAATACTATTGTTAATCATTAAATTTTGCATTTTTGTAATTTTTGCAATTCCTCTTACAATAATAATAAACATTGGGTGTATTATATAAATTGTGGTTGCTATATTTCTTAGTTGCTTGTTATTTTCGTTTTTGTTTTGCAAAATAAAATTAAATATTCCTAACATTGTTGGAATTAGCATAAAATACATACTATCATGTCTTTGTAAATTGAAATGATGTAATACCATTCCTTCTAAAATCATTAATACTAAAGATACCAAAATAAATATTATATTGTCTCTTTTGCTTATTTTCCAATTTATATTTTTCATTATATATCCTAAATACAAAAATATAGGTACATAAAACAAACCATTTCTTGTATAATCAAATATATTAAATATTGCATCATAGAAAGTTTTGGTTACAGTCCATTTTTCTGCAATTCCAAAATAACTGTCTCCAAACAAACCAATTACATATAAAATTGAAACTAAAATTAGTCCATTTTTATTTTTGATGTATTTTATAATAAAATAAGTAATCCATATTCCCAATATCAATGCTGGGAAATACCATAAATGATAGAATGTTCCATCTATAAATATAGATTTTAAAATTCCTATAAAATTAATACCTTTTAGCTTACCTGCATATATATTTACTGGTAAATATAAAATCATACATAATAAATATATTTTGGCTATTTTTTTGGTATATTTCATTAAACTTTTTTTATCTTGTATAGCTTTTGGTAGTATGAAATATCCTGTTATCATTAGAAATATTGGTACACCTATTCTACAAAATATATGTGTAAAAACAAAATCTAAGTTTTCATTAATTGTGCTTAATGGATATGTATGAATGGCAACAATAAGGATAGAAACTAATATTCTAAATTTATCTAAACTCATTGTTATACCTCCAAACTGATTAATTTATCTACTAATTCTTCAAAACTCATTCCTATTTGTTTCATCATATTAGGATATCTACTATGTGAGGTAAATCCTGGTATTGTATTTATTTCATTAAAATAAATTTCATTATTTGGTGTTAAAAACATATCTACTCTTGCAAAATCTTTGCATTTTAGTATTTTGTAAATTTGTTTTGCTGTTTCTTTTGCCTTTTGTGCTATTTCTTTATCTATTCTTGCAGGTACATGAATTTGTGAAGTTTTTAATGTATATTTTTCAGTATAATTAAAAAATCCATTACTTAATTCAATTTCATCTAATTCTCCAACTATTAAGTCATCATTTCCTAAAATAGCACATCCTATTTCTATACCATCAATATTTTCTTCTATAATTATTTCTGTATCATATTTTAAAGCCTCTTTTATAGCTTGTTCTATTTCTGTTTCACTTTCTATTTTTGTGATACCAAATGATGAACCTGCTCTTACTGGTTTTACAAACAATGGAAAATTTAGTTTTTTGATTTCTTTATATATGTCTTTGGTTTTATTGTTTATTAAAATACTATTTGCAACTTTTATTCCATAACTTTGAACTAGTTTGTGGGATAAATATTTGTCCATACATAAACTAGAAGAAAGTAAATTACATCCTATAAGTGGAATTCCAGAAAGTTCTATTAATCCTTGAACTGTTCCATCTTCTCCGTTTTTTCCATGAAGTATTGGAAAAATAGCATCTAATCTAATTAAATTAGTATTATTATTATCAATTTCTATAATTCCCTTATCACTTTTACTACTTGAAATAACAACTTTAGTACATTTTCCTTTTTGTAACCAACTATCATTTTTGATATTTTCTAAATCTTCTTCAAATTTAAACCAATCTCCCTCTTTTGTAATTCCAATTAAAATAATGTCATATTTTTCTTTATTTATATTAGTAATTACACTATATGCAGATTCTAATGATACATTATATTCTGGACTGCAACCTCCAAATAATACTCCTATTTTCTTTTTAATCATTTTTAATTTCCTCACTTTCTATTAAATCTATATTCTTTGGCAATTCATATCCAATTTGTGTAACATTAGTATAAATTTTTTCTTCCTTTATAACTTTTCCATTTTGAATTTCTTGCCTATAAATATCTACTTTTTCATATATTCCATCTAATTTTTTTATATATTGTAAATTCTTATTTTGAATTTTGTATTCTCTATCTATTTTGTTTTCTGATAACAATTTTCCATAAATATAATTTTCATCAAAATGAATATCAATTTGAAATGTGTTGTTTGTATCATTTCTAACTTTTAAATCAAAGAAACCTTCTGCAAGTGTTGCATCAATTCCTTTTAAGCTATCCTCCATTGGATCTGGAAAATCTTTTATTTTATGTGTATGCCTTTCCACTATTGTTAGAGGACTATTTAAAAAAACTTGAAATAACAAATTACTTATTTGGCAAAGTCCTCCGCCTTCCACAAACTCTATTTTTCCATTTACTAATGTTAAACCTTTTTTATATTTTTCTTTTTTGTCTGCATTTCTTACTGACATATAAAACGAAAATGTTTCTTTAGGTTTTATTAATAAATGGTTTATTTTTTTTGCTGATAACTTCAAATTAAAAACCTTATTATACTGATATTCTATTGGAAATCCAGTTCCGAGTATTTATCATTTTATCTTTAAATTCTGGCATAGAATATGGTAAACTTTTATTTACTATTTTTTTGCTATATTTGTTTTTATCTAAAAACATTTTTAAATAGAAAAATAATTTAATTTGTTTTTTACGAATTTTTCTTAATACTGGAAATCTTGTTATAAGTACTTGTTTATTCATAAAACCACCTTCTAATGTAAGTATAAATCTATCCATTATTTTATTTTTTACTTTTTTATAAATATTTTCTTAATTTTTTCTTACAAATTCTTACGATTTTCTTACAATTTGATATTTTTTATGTTTCTTTGCCTTTTTCGTGATATAATTTTTATGGGGGATAAAAAATGAGTTACAATATTTTAGTTTTAGATGATGAAAAAGAAATTGCAGATTTAATTGAAGTTTATTTAAAAAATGAGAATTATAATGTTTATAAATTCTACGATTCCAAATCTGCTTTAAAATGTATTAATGAAATAAATTTAGACATGGCAATTTTAGATGTTATGCTCCCTGATATAAACGGATTCTCTATTTGTAAGATAATTCGTGAAAAATATAATTTTCCAATTATTATGCTAACAGCAAAAGTAGATGATATTTCAAAAATAGAGGGCTTATCTATTGGAGCAGATGATTATATTACAAAACCTTTTAATCCATTAGAAGTAGTTGCTAGAGTAAAATCTGCTTTAAGAAGATATTATAATTATAATAAAGAAAAAGAAGATAAAGATATAATTGAATTTTTAGGATTAAGTTTGAATAAAAAAAATCATAAATGTAGTTTATATAATGAAGAATTAAATTTAACTCCTACCGAGTTTTCTATTCTTTGGTATTTATGTGAAAATAGAGGAAAAGTTGTAAGTTCTGAAGAACTTTTTTCGGCTGTTTGGGGCGAAAAATATTTAGATTGTAATAATACTGTTATGGTACATATTAAAAGGTTAAGAGAAAAAATGCATGAAAAGCCAAAAAATCCAAAATTTATAAAAACTGTTTGGGGTGTTGGATATGAAATTGAAAAAGAATAATATTTTAGAAAATAAATTACTAATTAAAACTTTTAGAAATTTTATGTTACAAGTTATTGCTTATATTGTTATTACTCCTTTAATTTTTCTTATTATTGCAGAAATTTTTAGTAGAATTGATTTTGAATGGTTATATCATATTTTTCCAAATTTTTATTATTTTGCTAGAAGATGTTTTAATTATTTATTTGATTATGGAATAATATTTTTTGTTATTGCCATAACATGGATTATAGGTTGTATTGTACTATTTTATAAGCTATTAAAAAAAGTCTTTTCATATATTGATGAAGTAGCTGTCGCTTCTAAACAATTACTAGATAAAAATGTAGAATATATTCGACTTTCTCCTGAATTAGAAGATATTAGTATTCAAATGAATCATTTAAAAAATGAATTTGATAGGAATGAAAGAACGGCTAGAGAAAGCGAGCAAAAGAAAAATGATTTAATTGTTTATTTGGCACATGACTTAAAAACTCCTCTTACATCTGTTATTGGCTATTTGGAATTATTAAAAGAAAGTCCAGATTTACCAGTAGAGCAAAGAATAAAATATACTGGTATTACACTAGATAAAGCTTACCGACTTGAAGAATTAATGAATGAATTTTTTGAAATAGCAAGATTTAATGATACAAAAATTGTGCTTATGAAAAAAAATCTTAATTTAAAATTTATGTTAGAACAAATTATAGATGAATTTTATCCTATGACAAATGAACAAAGTAAAAAAATTGTAATAAATTGTGATGATGATATTACTTGTTATGCTGATCCAGATAAACTTTCTAGGGTATTTAATAATGTAATTAAAAATGCTATTTCTTATAGTTTTGAGAATACAGAAATAAAAATAAATGCTTCTTGCATAGATGATATGATTACAGTTTCTATTCAAAATGAAGGTTATACAATACCAGAAGATAAACTTAATTCTATTTTTGAAAAATTTTATAGATTGGATGATTCAAGAAATACATCTGTTGGTGGTGCAGGTCTTGGTCTTGCTATTGCTAAAGAAATTATTAATCTACATGGTGGAACTATAACAGCTGAAAGTAAAGAGAATATTACAACTTTTATTTTAAAATTTCCAAAAGTATAAAAAGAAGAAATAATCAAAAAATACAGTTCAAACTTAATTGAATTGTGTTTTTCTTTTTAATTATAGAAATGAACCTCATTTACTAATTAGTATATTGAGGTTCGTCACATTTTTCAATCTTTTTTATCGCCTTATTATCAAATTAGTCTTATCTTTTAAATCATGCAAACTATATAGATTATATAAGCTATAATCAAAAAAATTCCAACTTTTCTATTTAACTCATTTTTCTTATTTCGACTTGTAATCCATTGTAAGAAATATGTTATTACTATTAAAACAATAATACTTCTATTAAAATCTGAAATAAATGTTAGAGGATTTATCGTTGCTCCTAAGCCTATCAATAAACACAAATTTAGAATGTTTGATCCTGACAAATTTCCCAATAATAAATCTGTTTCATTTTTTCTTCCAGCTATGATTCCTGTTATAATTTCTGGTAGGGCTGTTCCAACTGCTACAATAGTCATTCCTATAAATTTTTCAGATAATCCTAACCTTTCTGCAATTAATATACTATTATCAACAACAAAATCAGCTCCAAATTTTAATCCTAAAATTCCTAAAATCAAGTATATAAGTATTATGATTATTGATTTTTCTTCTTTTGATTCTACATCTTTTATAATTTCTTCATCTATTTTTTTATTTTTTATTGTATTTTCTTCATATATTGTATACACAATATATGCCACCGTACATAATAGTAGTAATATTCCTTGCCATCTAGTGATTATGTGATTTTCTCCAACTTTATTTGTATTACCTAAAAATAGCAGTAAAATCATAGCAGCTATTCCTATTGGAAGATGTCTATTTACTATTCTCCTGTCAAATTTTACTGGTCTAATCAAACTGGCAATTCCGATAACCAATAAAAAGTTACATATGCAACTTCCAATGGCATTTCCTATAATCAAATCAGAATGTCCTTCTATTGATGATGTAATTGTAATAAAAATTTCCGGTAATGAAGTTCCTACTGCAACAATGGTTAATCCTATTAGCATTTCAGATAATCCAAATTTTTTTGCTATACTTGTTGCTGATTTTACTAATAAATCTGCTCCCTTCACTGAAAGAATAAAGCCAAAAATTATTAATGGTAGCTCTGTTTCCAAATTTTTTCCTCCCTCGTTTGTAACTATATTTATATTTTTAGCGAAAAAGTAGATTTAATACTCCTTATTTGCTACTATTACTGATAGTTTGCAATTATTTTATATAAATAGTATATCATCGAAAAAAATTTGTCTTTGTTTTTTAAATTTTTTATATGATAGGAAAGCTACAATCGCTAGTTAGTTTTATGAATAGCTTTATACTTTTATAATTCTAACCTTTATATTCTCCTCCATTTACATGCATAACTTGACCTGTAACATATGATGAATCTGCACTTGCTAAATATATAAATAAAGGTGCAATTTCATATGGATGCCCTGCTCTTCCCATTGGGGCATCAGAGCCCAATGTTGGAATTTTTTCTGCTTCCCAGCAAGATGGCTGTATTGGTGTCCAGAAAACTCCTGGTGAAACTGCATTTACTCTAATATTTTTGTCTGCTAAATTCGTTGCAAGAGACCTCGTAAAACCAACAATTGCTCCTTTACTTGTTACATAATCTATAAGTTCTGGCTCCCCTTTAAATGTAGTTATAGATGTTACATTTATAATGCTTGCACCAGGTAACATATGTTTTAGTGCTCTTTTTGTTAAATAAAACATTGAATATATATTTGTTCTCATTGTTAAGTCAAATTGTTCATCTGTAATATCTAATAAACTTTTTTGTTGATATTGAACACCTGCATTATTTACTAAAATATCTATTCTCCCAAAACTATTCATAGTCTCTTCAACAATTTTATCACAAAAATTAGTATCTTTTATATCTCCTGACAATAATATACATGTTCCTCCAATTCTTTCTATAAAGTTTTTAGTTTCTTCTGCGTCTTTGTCTTCATTATAATATGCAATTACAATTGAAGCCCCCTCTTTTGCAAATCCTACTGCTACTGCTCTTCCTATTCCTGAATCCCCTCCAGTTATGATTGCTACTTTTCCCATTAATTTACCAGCTGGTCTATAATATGGATTATTAAATATTGGTCTAGGAGTCATTAAATATTCCATTCCTGGTTGAGTATCTTGATGTTGCGGTGGAAATTCTAGTTTATAGTCTTTGCAAATTTTTCCATATCCTTGATCGTTTATAAATTTTAGTCCATAATCATCCTGCCCACTATTATTTGATGTATAATATTTATAATTCATTTTTTTCACCTCTATTATTTATATTCAAATAATAGATTTATGTGAAATTCTTCATTAATAAAAATTTTCTGTTTTTATCATACAAGTCATTTTTCTACTTTTTCCTTTCTAAAATCTTTGCTTAGTTCTTTTTCTTCTTCTACATTTCTTTTTTCTTCATCAACATATTCTAAAAATATTTTATTATTAAATGCTCCTTTCTTTTGTTCTTTTACTTTCATTATTTTTTTAACTTCTTCTATACTGTATCCTTTTTGTTTCATTATTGCATTTAAAACTTCCATTAAGTCTCCAAGCTCTTCAATACTATCTTTTTCTATAAATTCATTAGCTTCTTCTAAAACTTTCTTATTTAATTCTTTTAAATATTCTTCATCATCAAGAAATCTATATTTGCATTTTCTACCAGATTCTCTATCTATCTCTTCAGGTATTTTGTCTCTTACTAACTTATTATATGTATATCTAAAGTTGTTTTTTAATAATGATATTTTTATGCCTAAAACTCCATATTCTTTTTCTTTTTCAGGAGAATAAAAATTATACATTGATTTTGTTTTGCTTTTTATTTCTTCTTCATCTGTATAAAGTTTTTTAAATAATTTTTCAAATGATTCTTCTCTATATAGGTCTATTACATCAACTAATATAACTTCTTGTAAATCCGGTAATTTTGAAAATTCTATCTTATCTCCAATTTTTATTTTTCTTCTTTTTTCATCATATAGTCTAAATTCTATTGTTTTAGTTCCATTTTTTATTCTTTCAAAAGGGCTTTCATTTAATTTCATTTTATGTATCATATTTATTTCCTTCTTTCACTTTTTATTGGCTTTAATTATAATTGATATTTTATTTTGTATCTTTTTTATTATCTAAAGTGTATGGTTTAAAATCAAATTTAAACCCAATATATTTATGTAATTTCATATTCAAATATTTATCAATATTTTCACTTGCAATAGATGATACTTCTTTTATCCTACATGTTTTACCTTTATAATTAACTAATGGGTTAATATATCTTTTCTTTCCTTTAACACTTGTACAATATATTTTATTATTTGGTAAGTCACTTTTATATACTGATTTTCTTGTGGCTGTTTGAAACTTTGCAAATGCATATTTTGTATAAGAATCTTTACAATTTTCAATTAATTGTATTACTTCTTTTTCTGAAAGAGTGTATAAATCATCAATTGTTATAAAACCTTTTATATTCATAGATTTTATTATATCTGCAATAAATTGCATACATAATCTATCTTCATCTTCAATCCATCTAGGCCATAAATGTGAAATATCATGTATAAATTCTTCACATATTTTTAAATCTTTAAATCCTAATTCTGGAATGCCTTCTTCATTTTTTAGTATTGTTATGTTATTATAGTATTTTTCAATATCGTCAAGTTCAAATACTCTTACTTGATATATTCCACCTGATAATGTATATTCAAATCTATCACTACTTAATTTTGGTGTATCATTGTCTGCAATTGGATAAATATGATAATCTGATATTTCTTCAATTTTTATATTGTCTCTATCTAATAATTTCATAATCTCAATTGAGTTTCTTATTATTTGTTCAGTTCTCTCTTCAGTAGATTCTTGATGTTCTGAATCCCCATTCATAAAATCAATGCAATGTTTAAATGTTGGGGTTGCAATATCATGAAATAGTCCTGCTATTGTTTGTTTTTTATCATGTGTAAAATTCCATATAATTAATGCTACTGCAATACTGTGTGTTAATGAAGAATAATAATATTTATCATTATACACCTTAGTATATAATGTACCACACGACATGCCAATTCCATCAAGTCTAAGCATTTCTGGAGTATTAATATATTCTAATAGCCATTCTGGAAATTTTGGTGATAATATCTTTAAATAATTTTTTATTTCATCATTAAGTGTATTTAAATAATCATTCATTTTAATCTTATTTCCTCCTATAGGTACATAGCTAGAATGGAAAGTAATTGTGTTTTCAACTTTTTTAAAGTCTTCCAATATCTTAAATATGTATATTTCTTCTCATTTTTTTAAATATTATCATAAAACAGAATATTTATCAATTTTTTGTCTATATTTTTTCACCATTTGAATGTATTTTTATAAAATAATACAAAATGATTGATATATTGATAATGAATAAATTTTAAATGTGATTGAAAAAAATTTAGGATTTCTTTAATAAAAAGAAAATTATTCTATACATAAACTGTATAAAATAATTTTCTTTTAAACTAAAAGGGGATTTTTGTGCTAATTGCTTCATCTACAATTAGCACAGTTATTCTATTCTGCTTGTTTTAATATTTCATTTGCTTCATCTTCTGTTAAAAATTTATTTTCTATCATCTTTTCCATTACTTGCCTTTGTCTTTGTTTTGCTAAATCTGGATTTTTAGTTGGTGCATAAACTGATGGTGCATTTGGAATACCTGCAAGTAATATACATTCGTAGTCAGTCATTTCATCTAACTCTTTATTAAAATAGCCTCTACAAGCCTCTTTTACTGTATAGTAGCCATCTCCAAAGAAAATGTTATTTACATATAATTCAAATATATCTTCTTTTGAGTAATGTGATTCTATGTTCCAAGCCATAAATACTTCAGCAATTTTTCTTTCCATTTTCTTCTCTTGTGTAAAGTACATATTTTTTGCTAATTGTTGTGTTATTGTACTTCCACCTTCTACATAAGCCATTGCTTTTATATCATTTATAGCAGCTCTACCTATTGCGATTATATCTATTCCATTATGTTTATAAAATCTTTTATCTTCTACACTAATTACTGCATTTACATACATTTGTGGTAATTGTGAAAATTCTGCATAATTTTCTTTTGATCTTATTTCTTCTACTTTTTCTTCAAGAGGCATACTTTCTATTGCTTCTTTATACATATTATAGCCATTACCAATGAATAATAGTGCTATACTCATTCCAATTAGTAACAAGAAAATTAATACTTTAAATAACTTTTTCATCTTTTACCACCTCATTTCTTATTACATTTCTTTTTTCTTATTATTCTACATTCATTGCTGTTTTAACATCTTCTGGTAATTCATTAGCTTGTACTTCTTTCCAATTTACAACTCCACGAATTTGCATTACTTCTAATTCCAAATAGGCATCTTCTCTTAATTCTCTGCTTGTTTTAAATTTAATTTCTTTTTCTTTTCCATTTTTGTTATATGCTGTTAATGTGTATTCGTACTTCATACCTCCTGATTCGGTAATTTCTTGTATTTTTGTATTGTCTATTTGTGTATAATATAAGTCTTTATGTATTACTAAAAAGTAGTATGCTCCTACTATTAAAGCTATCACTATAATTACTGCTATTATCATTGGCAATTTTTCTTTAAAACTTTCCATACTTTATTCCTCCTATTCTGCTACTATTTGGGCATTTCCAGTAAAGTCTGTAACTTTAACTTTTAAATAGTAGCTTTTTTCTTTAACATCAACTGTCTTTTCGATTTCTCCTGTATCATTTATTAAAACTTCACTTTCTGTTCCTTCATTACTAATAATTTCAATATTACCACTTTGCTTTTCTACTTTTATTTTTAATTTTATTGTATTTCCATTTTTTCTGTCTAAAACTGTTCCTCCAAATATTGTTTCTTCTTTTGTTTTATTATTGTAATAAGCTGTATATGTTCCTACATATTCATCAATTCCATATTCTCTTTTTCCTTCTAATTTGTTATCTTTTGTAAGACCATTAGTTGAAGTATCTTGTAAAAACTCGCCAAAACCATTCACAATATCATTTTTAGAAATAGTATCATTATTAAAAATATTATAGAAGAACACACTTCCTGCAATTACAATTCCTATAATTGCTAGTAAAATTAATTTAAAGAAACCAAACATTATCTATTCCTCCTCTTTAATAATGTTCTTACTTCCAAAATAAGTAGCCAAGAAATATAATCCATATATTGCCCCAATAATTACTGCTGTTACAATAATTGATGGTAATAATTCATCTGGTGATGCAAGTGCTGCTAACATTGACAATATAAATTTAATTCCAAATATTGAATGTATTATTGCTAAAGCAAGTGGCATCATAAAAAATATGAATATTTGTCTAAATAAGGCTTGATTTATCATTTTTTCATCACAACCAATTTTTCTTAATATTGTATATCTTTGTTTATTATCAGAACTTTCTGTAAGTTGCTTTAGTGCTAAGATAGCTGAACTTGCAATTAGGAATATAATACCTAGATAAATTGATATGAATATAATAATTGTTGACAATCCTTTACT
>CALYBE010000029.1 GCA_944393735.1 uncultured Clostridia bacterium | reverse complement strand
GTAGTAAAAAATGTAACTAATGAGAAAGACTCTAGTGGTATAGCGGGAGTAGTAAGAAAAGTTAAAGAATGGGCAAAAGCATATCAACTTGAAGATGCACTTTCAAAAGACCAAATATTAGAGATATACTTAAATTTAATATATGTAGGTGGCTCAAGCCCAGAGAAGCATGGTGTTGAGATAGGTGCAGAATACTATTTCAATAAAACAGCAAAAGATTTAAGTTTAGCACAATGTGCATTTTTAGCAGGAATAAATCATTCACCAAATAGGTATAATCCTTATTCTGATAATGATGTAACAGAAAGAATAACTAATAGAACAAAAACAGTATTAAATCAAATGAAAAAATTAGGTTATATTACAGATGATGAATACAATCAAGCAGTTGCAGAAGTAGAAGCAGGATTTACATTTGAAAATGGTGTAACAAGTGGAAATGTATATTCATCACACACAGATGCATTAATTTCACAATTAATAAATCAATTAATGGATGAAAAACAAATATCAAGAGATGCAGCAGAAACTTACTTGCAAACAAGTGGATTAACAATATATTCAACACAAGTATCATCAATACAATCTGTAATGGAAGAAGAAGCTAAAAAAGATAAATATAAATATTCTTCAAAAACACAAACAGCTCAAGGAGCAATGGTAGTAATTGATCAATCAAAAGGATATGTAGTTGGTTGTATTGGACAGTTAGGAGAAAAGACAACATCAAGAGGTCAAAACAGAGCAACACAAAGTCTAAGACAAACCGGTTCATCATTTAAACCATTAGCAGATTTAGTACCTGGAATAGATAAAGGAATAATTACACCAGCTACTATGTACGAAGATTTATTAACAATATTTAATGAAGGAACATCTGCTGAATATAAACCTAAAAACTCAAAAAATAAATTTTTAGGAAAAAGATCTATAAGGCAAGCAATAGCAACTTCTCAAAATATACCATTCATAAAAGTAATGGTTGAAGTAGGAACTGAAACAAGTATGGAATACTTGAAAAAAATGGGTATATCAACACTAGATGATAAAAAAGATGCAGGATTATCAACAGCAATTGGTGGATTAACATATGGTGTTAGTCCATTAGAAATGGCAGCAGCATATGCAACAATTGCAAATAATGGTGTATATATAGAGCCAACATTCTACTCAAAAGTAGTAGATTCAGATGGAAAAGTAGTATTAGAACCAAATCAAAAATCAGAAAGAGCATTCTCTGAAGATACAGCATATATAGTAAAAAATATATTAATATCTCCAGTAACAGGATTTAGAGGAGCTGCAGGAACTGCAACATATTGTAAAATTTCTGGAATGGATGTTGCAGCAAAAACAGGAACATCAAATGATGATTATGATAGATGGTTATGTGGATTTACAAATTATTATACAGCAGCAGCTTGGGTCGGATTTGACCAAAATGAAGACATAGGTAAATTCTCTGTAAATGGTTCAAACCCAGCAGGAAGACTATGGGCTGGAGTTATGTCAGAAATACACAAAGGTTTAGAAGGTTCAAGATTTGAACCAACTGCAAATATTGTAACAGCAACAGTTTGCGGTGAGAGCGGATTACTTGCAACAGATAGATGTACTGATACTTATTCAGAAGTATTTATAAAAGGATATTTACCAAACACTTGTGATGCACATCAAAGTGGTTCATATACTATATGTGCAGAGTCAAAATTATTAGCAAATGAATATTGTCCTGATTATGATAGAGTGACAAAATATAGTGGATATGTAGTAGAAAAAGAAAGATTAGGATTATGGAATACTCCAGGTATAGGAACATCTGAACAAGTTCCTACAGAATATTGTACAATTCATACAAAACCAGAAGTAGTAGAAGAACCTACACCAGAGCCAGAAACTCCAACCAATCCAGAAACTCCTTCAGAAGAGCCAGAAACTCCAATAGAAACACCTGATGATGAACCAGAAGAAAAACCAGATGAAGGAGAGCAAAATCCATCAGAGGGAGAAGAAGAAACTCCAACCAATCCAGAAACTCCTCCAGAAGAGCCAGAAACTCCTAGCAATCCAGGTAGTGATTCGGGAGACAATTCAGGAGGAAGTTCTGAAACAACAACAGGAGAAAGAAGTAGGACTGGAGAAAATTCTAATAAAAAAGGAAATTAAAAAATAGAATAAGAAAGCTTAGCTTTCTTATTTTATAACAGATTAATATTTTATATAGCAAAGCCCCACATAAATTGTGGGGCAAAAGCATAATTTAAGCATGAAAGGAATAATATTAAAAATGGTAAACTTTAAATCAGAAATCACCAAAGAAATTGCAAAAGTTGTAAATTTAGATGAAAAAGAAATAGAATCATATATTGAAGTTCCAAAAGAAGTAAGTAACGGAGATTATGCTTTTCCTTGTTTTAGGCTTGCAAAAAGCTTAAAAAAATCACCTGCAATTATTGCAGAAGACATAAAAGTAAATATTAGAGTAGATGAAAATCAAATAACAAAAGTAGAAGTAGCAGGAGGTTATTTGAACTTTTTTGTAAACAAAGAATCTATTATAGAGCAAGTATTACAAGAAATTAACAAAAATGAAGAATATGGAAATTCAGAAATCGGAAATGGAAAAAAGATAGTAATAGATTATTCTTCACCTAATATTGCCAAAACATTTCATATAGGTCATCTACGTACAACAGTCATTGGAGCAGCATTATACAATATATATAAATATTTAGGTTATCATGTAATAGGAATTAATCATTTAGGAGATTATGGAACTCAATTTGGAAAACTTATTGAAGGATATAAAAGATGGGGATCAGAATACAATTTAGAAGAAGATCCTATAGAAAAATTAACTGAAATATATGTTAGAATTTCTGATGCTTGCAAAGAAGATGAAAAAGTATTAGATGCATGTAGAGACAATTTCAAGAAGTTAGAAGAAGGAGATCCATATTGTGTTGAATTATGGACTAAATTCAAAAATTTAAGTTTAAAAGAATATCAAAAAGTATATGATTTATTAGGTTCAAAATTTGATTCTTGGAATGGAGAAGCTTTTTATGTAGATAAAATGGGAGAAGTAATTGAACTACTAGAAAAAAGTGGAAAACTTATAGAATCACAAGGAGCAAGAGTAATTGACTTAGAAGATAAAGGAATGCCACCATGTATTATAGTAAAGTCAAATGGTTCATCAACATATGCAACAAGAGATTTAGCTGCAATTCTTTACAGAGCACGTACATATGATTATGACAAAGCTTTATATGTAACATCATATGAACAAGTATTACATTTTAAACAAATATTTGAAGTAGCAAAATTATTAGGGCTAAAGCAAAAATACATAGATGGATTAGAACACGTTTCTTATGGAATGGTATTACTAGATTCAGGAAAAATGTCTACAAGAGGAGGAAATGTTGTAAAACTAGAAGACCTACTAAATGAAGCAATAGAAAGAGCAAGAAAAATTATTGAAGAAAAAAATCCAGAATTAGAAAATAAAGAAGAAATTGCAAAAAAAGTTGGAATAGGAGCTGTCATATTCAATGATTTAGCAAACAGTAGAATAAAAGATGAAATCTTCAATTGGGATCATGTATTAAATTTCCAAGGAGAAACAGGACCATATATACAATATACTTATGTACGTACAAAAAGTATAGTAGAAAAAGCTGGTGGAATTCCAGAAGTTAGTAAAGTAAAAACAAAGAATTTGTTAGATGACTCTTCAATAAAAATAATAAAATTAATATCTAATTTTCATGATATATTAGTACAAGTTACAGAAAAAAACGAGCCTTCATTACTATCAAGATATTTGATTGAAGTTGCTAAAACTTATAGCAATTTCTATAATGAAAACAGAATTATTATAGATGATGAAGATGTTCAAAATGCAAGAGTATACTTGACCTATGCTGTTAGTAAAGTACTAAAGTTAGGTGCAGGCTTACTTGGAATTGAAATGCCAGAAAAGATGTAATGTCAAAATTAAACATGTTGAAATGTCGAAAAAAGTCGACAAAAAGTTTAAAAAAAGCAAAAAAAGCACTTGATAATTATGTTAATATATGTTAATATAAGTCCATACTAAGATTTTTAGTATGGATTTTATTTTTTTAAAATTTAATCAGAAAATTTATGTCATTTTTTTATATTTCTTATTATATCATATTATATTTCATTATAAATTAGAATAAATTAAAAATCATTAGAAAGAAAATCTAAATTTTATTGCGTAAATTTCAAAAATCAAAGGAGGTAATAAATAATCAAGAAAAAAAATAAAAACAAAGAACAAAAACATAGTATTAATAATTGCATAATAATTATATTATTATTCCTAACAGTAATTACAATAATAATCACACTTATTATTATTGTAAAAAGTAAAGACAATGTAACTAATACCACAAAATATAATACTCAAATTTCTAATAAAAAAATGGATTTAAGCAAAGTAGAAATAGTAATAAGTAAAGATGGTATAGAAGTACCAGTACCTAAAGGTTATGTAGCATCATCTATAGAAAGTGAAATGTATGTCAATGGATTAAAAACATATGATGAAAATGGAAACATAATAGATACACAATATGGTGGTTTTGTAATATATGAAGGAAATGAAAGTGTAACAGAAGAAAATGCATGGGAGGCACAAACCTCAAGAAATCAATGGGTATGGATTCCAATTCTAGATGTAAGTGATATGTATTGTACAAGTGAAACGAACATATTTGGAAATAACTATAAATTTGCAAAAAACTCTACTATTTTAATTTCATCATCAGGTAAAAACGAACCTGCCATATTAGTCTCAAGTGATACACAAGGAGCATATTTAAGTAGTTATTTAAATGGAATATCAAGAAACGAATTTTTAGTAGAAATGCAACAAAATTTTTGCGAAATGTTAGAAAGTATAGCTACATATAAAGGTTTTTATATAGGCAGATATGAAACAGGTAATCTAAGTAAAAATATTCCAGTAGTACAAAAAATGAATACAGATATATCAGATCAAACATGGTATACGATGTATAAAAAATGTAAAAAAATCGCAGGAAATAACCAAAATGTGGTAACAAGTATGATTTGGGGAATACAATATGATGAAACATTAAAGTGGCTCATAGAAACAGGAAATAAAACATATAAACAAATCGCATCAGATTCAACAGAATGGGGTAATTACTATAATAGCACATTTACATATACAACAACAGATGGAAAAACAGCTGTAAAAAACCCAGAAATAGCTCTTAAAATTCCAACAGGAGCTTCAGAATATACAAAAGCAAACAATATCTATGATTTAGCTGGTAATGTATTAGACTGGACATTAGAATACTCCAAAAGACTATATAGAAGCAGTAGAGGTGGAGGATATGCTAATGAAAGTGATAATATAAGACCTGCTGGGTATCGATCTATAATTACTCCATATAGTAATTATTTACACTTAGGGTGTCGAGCTATGCTTTATATAAAATAGAAAAAATCGGGAAAGGAAAGGCAAAATTTGATAAAAAAACACAGAAAAATCAAATGCAATAAATTATTAATAATACAAATAATAATATTTATAATAGCAATTATATTAATTTCAATAATTTTTCAGAAAGTGTATAAAAAAGAAAAAATTAATTTAACATCAGAGATTCTAAGATCAAGAGAATATGAAACAGTAAAACCTCTTGATGAAAATACGCAAAGTGACTATGTAACATTTGATGCATTTTTCTTAAAAGATTTAGATGGAGATGACAAAGCAGATGCTATAAGAGGAACATGTAATCAAATAGGAAAAGAAGACACTTTATATATGGAATTAAAAGTAAATTCTAATGGCTATTTAAAAAATGGAAAAATAATAATTAATTCATCAAATTTTTATTTCAATACAAATATTGTAAAAGATTTAGAAATCTCAAATAATTATATATCATCAAACACTAAAGAAATAAAACTTAATAATATTCAAAATGGAACTCAAAAATTTATAACAGGTACGGTTAGAAGTGGAGACTATCTAACTACATATAACAAAACTATTGCAATAGGTAATGACATAAATAATTATAGCAAAATAAATAACATAATATTTACTGGAACACATGTAGCAGATGATGGAATTACAGAAACTCAAATTTATAAAAAAATTAATTTTTATGTAGATTGGTATGGTACTGCACAAACTTTAATATTAGAAGAAAATGTAGAAAACGAATATAATGATTTAACAGAATTGATAGAAGGAGAAAACATAAATTTATCATTTAAAGTGCAAGTTACAGAAGATAAAAATGAATTATTACTAAAAACCTCATATATAGAAGGAACAATACCACAATTAAATGGCTTTGCACCATTAGAGGTTAATATAACAGGTACAAATATAAAATTTGAATATGATAGTGATACGAGAAAATTTTCTGCAAGAAGTGATGCTATTTTAAATGAAAATGGAATTATTATAAATAATACATTTTATTATTATAAATCAACATCAAAAAGATTAAATGAATATATCATAAATATAACATATCCCAAAGAAGCATATAGTACAATAAATACGAATAATCTAGAACTATTAATACCGGTAACAGCTTATCATGAAGCATATAACAACTCTAATAAAGAATTTCAAAATCCATATAAATCAAAAGAAACATCTACTACTATTGTAGCAACTTGGAGAGTACAAGCTCAAGGAACTTATAAAGTAGATATGAGTATAGGAAAATATGTATCAAGTCCTTATAATAGATATATAGTTTCAAAAGAAAAGCCTTTAAAAATCTATAATGAAATGTCAGAAGAAGAAATAGAAGATTATTATATAGTAGAATGGAAAATAGAAACAGGAACAGATATTGAAAACTCTGGAATAGTTTTTAAAGAGCATAAAGTAGATAATTTCATAAAAACAGATTCAGAAAGCTTAACAGATGATAATATAACTTTTAATAAAGGAATATATTTTAGTGGAGCACAAGATTTGCTTGGAGAAGATGGTTGGATAAAAGTATATGATGATGAAAAAAATCAGCTATTAGAAACATTTACTTCAAAAACTTGGAACAATTATTATTCTAGTAAACCATATTATTATAAAAACCCTATAAAACGTATTAGAATTGAAACAAGTATAGCAAATATAAATAAAGCTATAACAATATATAATATAAAAGAAATAGATGATACATATTTAACTAAAAACTATAAACTAGAAGAGTTTCAAAATTTAGAATATATAAAAAGCCATATGACTTGTTACTTTGGAGAACAAATATCAGAAATTTCATCAATTGCAAATTACGAAGCACCAATGTCTATTGCTAAGATAAATTTAAATCCAACAACATTTACAACACAAGAAACTACAGAAAATGCAAAAATAAAAATAAGTCTTGAAACTTCATATTATAATGAGCAAAAATGGAAAAATGGTTCATTTCTAATAAAAATGCCTAAAACTATAATAGATGTACAATTAAATAATATAAAAACTGATAATAATGAAGTTACAATACTAGGATATGATTTATATGAAGAAAATGAACAATATTTTATAAAAATTCTTACTGCAAATGAATCAGAAGAAACATACAATATCACAGTAGACTGCAATTTAACACCAAATCCGATAATTTTAACAACAAGTGAGGATATAGAATTATATGCTATAAATGAAGTCGCATTTCAATATTATCACATAAGTGATGATATATATGATGTAGACGAAGATTTGAATAAAACAGAAAAGGTAAACTATTCAGATGCAATAATAAGTTTAATATCTCCTAACTCTTTACTAACAAGCCAGGTAGCGAGTAATTATGATATAAAAGAGACTAAAACTATAGCTCCAAAAGTTGCCAAAGTAGATAAAAATCAAAGAACAGCAAATATAGAAATTAATTTAACAAATAATTATACTGGCATAATAAATGATGTAATAATACAAGGAGTAATACCATTTAAAGGAAATAAATATATTATGGGAAGCAAGGATTTAGGTTCAACATTTGATACTTATATAAGTAATACTGGAATACAAGTTCCAAAACAATTAGAAAAATTTGTAACAATATATTATTCAGAAAATCCAGAACCCAATAATGATTTATCAGATTCAAATAATGGGTGGGTAAAAGCAAGCAATGTACAAGATTGGAATAAGATAAAAACTTATGCAATTAGCTTAGGAGACTATGAATTACAAATAGGAGAAAGCCAAACATTTTCATATGAAATAAATATACCAGAAGGAATAAATTATAATGAAACAAGTTACAGTGAACATGCAATATATTTTTCATTACAAACAGAAGCGGGAAAATATAAAACATCAACAGCAACTTCAAAATTAGGATTTATGATTGCTAAACAGTACAATTTGGAAATACAAAAACTCCAAAAAAATTCAGAAAAATATTTGCCAGGTATAACATTTACAGTACAAGAAAAAGACAAAGATATTGCAAAAATATGTACAACAAATTCAAGTGGAGTATTAGAGATAAAAGACCTTTTGGCTGAAAAAACATATATAATAAAAGAAATACTAACAACAGATGATTATGTATTACTAGAAACACCAATAATAATTTACACATATATAGATGAAAATGATAATTTGGTTTACTCATATAAAACGCAAGATGGACAAGATGTAATAAAACCAGACTTTGTAAAAAATAGTAAAATGATAAAAGAAAATGAAGATTATAAATTACAAATTGTTATTGAAAATGAAGTAAAAGCACAACTAAAATTAATAAAATATGGAGAAACAACACTTAAAGGTGTCCAATTTACTTTAAGAGGAAAAGGAAAGCAAAATGTCTTAATGACAACAGATGAAAACGGACAAATTGAAGCAAATGGATTATTTCTGAATGAGATATATACTTTAAAGGAAATAAGAGCAGAAGGTTATTATATAATGGAAAATGAAATTTCATTCAAAATAACAAGTTCGGTCAAAGGATTTGAATTAGAAATATTGTCAGGAGAAGATAATATAATTTCCTCGATAATAACTACAACTGATGAAATTCCAATAATAAATTTAAATATTAAAAATGAAAAGATTCCTACATATAGTTTATGTTTAACTAAATATAAAAAAAATGAAAACATAAAATTAGAAGGAGCACAATACATAATTTATGGAGATGGTATTTTGACAAGTGGAGCTATCTATACTACAGATAAAAATGGCACAATATGTATAGATAATTTATATGAATATGTAGATTATGATGGTAAACCAAAAGGAGAAATTGTTGGAGAATACACAATAAAGGAAATATTTGCTCCTGAAGGCTATTCTTTAGATAGTTCAGAAATAAAGTTCAAAGCAAAAAGAAATGTAGATGGAATATTAGAAGTAGAAATTTTATCTGGACAAGATAAAATAAGAAAAGTAAATGGGGTAATAGATTTAGAAGTTCTTGACGAAAAGAGCACATGTCCAACTATAGCATTTTCATTAGAAAACTCACAAATTTTTGAATTAACCAAAATAGATGGTGAAACATTTGAGCCATTACCTGGAGCAAAATTTAATATCTATTCTTTAGATGAAATTGGAAATATTATAGACTTTGCAAAAGATATAAATGGAAATTATGTTGGAATAATGAATGTAGTTACAACAAATGAATTAGGAAAAGTTTCAATAGATTTACCTGAAGGCATATATAAAGTAGTAGAAATAGAGGCACCAAAAGGATACGAGTTGCCAGAAAAAGAAGAAAACAGAAGTTACTATTTTAGTATTGGAAGTTCAAAACCAAAGGAAATAACATTTAATATAGAGTGTAAAAATCAAATAACCGCTATAAATGAAAGTACAACTAATAACATACCATTTCCATTTGCAACAGCAAAAATAAAATCTACTTATGCAACAAAAGATGGGGGATTAATAGCAGTAGGATTTTTATATGGAAAAATAGAAAAACAAAACTTAAAATCACAAGGAGGAAGAGATGGACTAATATTAAAATATAATTCGAATGGTGAAATTGAATGGTCTAAAAATATTGGAGGAACTAACAATGATGAATTTTACAAAGTAATACAAACACAAGATTCAGGATATGTAATAGTTGGATATATTTCAAGTAAAGATATAAATATTGACCCATTACTTAAAACGCAAGGTCTTCAGGATGGAATTATAATAAAACTTGACTCAACAGGAAACTATGTATGGGGAAAAACAATTGGTGGTAATTTAGATGATAATATATATTCTGTAATTGAAGACAATAATTCAAACTTAATAGTTACAGGAGGATTTTCAAGCAACATAGTAAATTTAACAGATGCAGAAAAAATTATAAACACAGGAGAAACAAATGGATTTATATTAGCTTATTCAAATAATGGTTCATATAAATGGCATCAAAAAATTGATGGAAATCAATATTTGCAAATAATAGATGTATCGCAGACAGATAATGGTTATGTAGTTGCTGTCAATTTTATTGGAGCAATAACCATAGATGAAAAAACTATAACTTCAAAAAGCAGTACAAAAACATCAGAATATAATTATACTCAAGATGGAATTATAATAGGATATGATAATAAAGGAAATTATCAATGGCACACAGTAATTGGAGGCCAAGAAAATGAACAATTGACAGGAATTATAACAACATCTAATGGGGATATACTGGTATATGGAAATTATGCAAGTGAAATTATATTAAATGATAAAGAAAGCTTATTTAAAAATTCAAATATCGGTTATGATGTTATGATATTAAAATTTTCATCTAAAGATGGAAATTATAAAGAAAAATCAGCAATAACATTTGGAGGTTCAAAAGATGATTTAATAACACAAGTTATAGAAACAAAAGATGGAGGACTTTTACTATGTGGCTATTATTATTCACCAAGCATTGATATTAACAGAGATGGAAAATTAGAAATTAACAAAATAAATGGCGATATTTTAGAAAATGCTGACAATTTAGATATAATCTATTCAGATGCATATATTATAAAACTTGACAAAAATAATAACTTAGAATTTTTCGATACAATAGTAGGAAAAACATATGAAGAAGCAACAACAGTAACAGAACTAAAAACAAATACTGAAACAGAAATGGAATATATAGTTGGAGGCTGGTTTGATTCACCAAAAGTAACTATTAATGGAGAAGAAGAATCTTTAACAAATTCAAGTTATAATGATAGTTTTATAATCAAATATCAACAAAAAATAAGTGAAGAAATTCCTCAAGAACAAAATATAATAGTAAAAAATAATATAAAACAATTTAAAATAACAACAGAAATAGCTTCATTAGACCAAAACGAAAACTCAGTAGGAGGAAATATAACAGGTAAATATGGTATATTTGACAAAATAGAATACTCTGAAAGTAATCATATAAAATATGTAGAAAATGTAAAATACAATAAAAATAGTTTACAAAACATTTGCATCGAACCTGACAAAGGTTATGTAATAAAATCAATAAAAATTAATGGAATAGATTATGAATTTTTTCCAGACGAGAATGGAAATGTGATACTTCCTATATTTGAAAATGTCTTAGAAAATAAACACATAGTAGTTGAATTTAGTAATAATATTACATATGAAACAATTCCAATACCAGAAACAGGAGAAAGAACAAAATCAATATTAATTGCTTTTGGAATTATATTATTAATTATAATATTTAAATTGAAAAAAGAAAGGACGAGCAAAATATGAAGAAAATAAAACAAATTATATCAATATTAACAATAATAATTATGTTTGTAACAATGTTAAATACTGTTGCAAAAGCAACAAATACCAATTTATTAGCACAAGATACAGGATCATTAGAAATAAACAAATATAATACAAATTTTAAAAATGATGAAGAAACAGTAACAACTGCTGACCCAGTAGAAGGAGCAAGATTTGCAATATATAAAGTTTCAGATATTGATTATGAAGGAACAGCTATTACAAGTACAGAATTACCAGTAGATGAAAAAATATTACAAACCAAACAAACTTTAGAAACAAATTCAGAAGGTAAAGTCAAATTTGAAAATTTAACATTAGGAAGGTATTTAGTAGTTGAAGAATATGTGCCAGAAGGAACAACAGGAAGAATAGCAAATTTTTTAATAGATATACCACAAACAAATGAATCTGGAAATGAATTTATTTATGATGTTTCTGTTTCACCAAAAAACAATATAGCCTATGGCATAATTACTTTAGTAAAACAAGGTAAAATAGGTGGTCAAACCGAAAGTCTCGAAAAATTAAGTGGAGTTAAATTTGTACTATTAAAACAAGAATCACAACTTGATAGTTCTACAACATGGATTCCATATACTACAAATAAAGTACCAACTGCTGAATATACTACTAACTCACAAGGACAAATAACAATATCTGGTTTAACAGATGGAGTATATGGCTTTGTAGAATCAGATTTGGGAGCAAATAGAGATATAGGATATATAAAAGATAATAAAACAATTCATCAGTTTGAGGTAAAAGTTGATGAGAATACAAAAAAGACAGTTGTAAACCCATCAATAATAACAGTAACAAATGAAAAACCAACAATAGAAAAAACAATAGAAAGCATAACAAATATTGCAGAATCAAATACAAAAAAAGATGAAGAAAACTTAACTAGAAGTGCAAATAAAGGAGATACAATATCTTATAGTGTTGAAGCTTCAGTTCCTACAATTATTTCAGATATATCTACATATAAAATAACAGATACAATAGATTCAAATTTAGAAATTATAAAAAATTCATTTGAAATTAAAGGAATAAATAGTAATTCAGAAGAAATAATACCAGAGTCAAATTACACATTAACACATACAACAAGTGGATTTGAGTTATCACTTATACCATCAGAAATTAAGAATTACAGCAAAATAATAATAAAATACAATGCAATATTTTCTTCTGAAGCGGAAGTAGCAGATAAATATAATAATACAGCAACATTAACATATTCAGATGAAGTTTCAGTAGATTATAATGGAAATCCTAATAAAACAACAGACATAACAACTGATAGTAGTGCAACAATATATTCTGGAGGTTTGATAATAGAAAAACGTGGTAGTAGTAAGAATGGTGAACTACTATCAGGGGCTAAATTTAAAATAGCCACTAGTAAAGAAAATGCTCAAAATAAAGAATTTATAAAATTAAAAAATGAAAAAGGAGAATGGGAAGATTTAGAAATAACAACTGATAATGGAATTGCATCATATTATGGATTATCTTATGGAACATATTATTTGGTTGAAACAGTAGCTCCAGAAGGATTTAATCTGATGAACAAAGCTCAAGAAATAATAATAAATGAAGATTCATATAAAGAAGTTATAACTATTATTAACAAAAAAGGTATTCAATTACCAGAAACAGGAGGAATGGGAACATTAGTATTTATAATAATTGGTTTCATAACAATTGTGGCAGGAATATTTTTGCATAATCACAAATTTAAAGGAAAGGAACAAAAATAATGATGAAAACTAAGAAAATAATAAGTATAGTATTATTAATTATTATACTAATTAATTCAATGCAAGGAATAGTAAGTGCAATAGATATAAATACAGCTTATATTGAAAATTTAGGAACTTGTGAATATCATTTACAATATTATAAGGCAAGTGCAGGAATTTGGAGCTATATAGTAACAACAATGGTAGGTTATAGAGAAAATGGAGTATTACATTATGCATATTGCTTAGATGCAGATAAAAAAGGTGTAGGAGATGAAGAAAACTACAATGTAGAAGTAAAAGAATTACTATCAGATGAAAAGGTATGGAGAGCAATAATCAATGGATTTCCATACAAAACTGCTGAAGAATTAGGAGTTGAAAATGAGCAAGATGCGTTTGTTGCAACAAAGCAAGCAGTATATAGTGTTCTATATAATAGAGATGTAGAAAGTTATTACAGAGGGGCAGATGAAAGAGGAGAAAAAATAGTTAATGCCATAAAAAATATAGTAAATATAGCAAGAAATGGAACTCAAACTTTAGAAACAACAAATTTACTAAATGTACAAAAAATTGGAGAATTTCAAGAAGATAATAATGGCTATTATTCACAAGAATATGAAGTTTCAAGTAATGTGGAATTAAGTAATTATATCATAACTCAAATTCAAAATTTTCCAGAGGGAAGTTACATATCAGATTTAAATAATACTGCAAAAACAGAATTTTCTGGAGAAGAACATTTCAAAATATTAATTCCTAAAGAAAAAATTTTAGACAATTTTGAAGGAAAAATAGATGTAACAGGTTCAATAAAGACTTATCCTGTATATTTTGGAAAAACTTATGATGAGAGTTTACAAAATTATGCTTTAACATATGATGCATATACAAAAGCAACTGGGGAAGGAACACTATTAGTAGATGCGTACAAATCTCAAATAAAAGTTGTAAAAACAGATAAGGAAACAAGTAAACCAATTGCAAATGTAGAATTCAATTTTAAATATGAAAATGGAGAAAACATTGGTAATTTTACAACTAACAAAGTAGTATCATATCTTAATTCATTTATACTTCAGTTATTATTCCTAAATCAATAAGCA
>CALYBE010000028.1 GCA_944393735.1 uncultured Clostridia bacterium | reverse complement strand
GCTACTGAAAAATGTTTTAATCTTATTAAAGAAAACTATACAAATAGATATTTTTCAATGTCTCAAACATCACAATCTGATTCGAATCCCAATATATTAATTAGATATTCATCTACAACAGATTTTAATGCTGATATAATGAATACAATTATAGGAGTATTAAATCCTGAAAACTATGGATTAGCAGATTTAGTATTAAGCGAAGAAAACCTAAAAAAATGGGAAAATAGTAATACCGAACAATTAACCTTAACATTTCAGAGCAAAGAATTTGCTGCAGATTATAATTATAGCAAGACTTTTGATGAAGCTGGAGTTATAATGGTTGCACCAATTTCTTTAACAGATATTGTAGAAGAAGAACTTGAAATTGTAAATGTTGAAGCTTATACTGATACAAATACTTTAGAAACTTCAATAAATGGACAAGAAATTACAGTAGAAAATGACAAATATATTAGTGGAGAAGTTATGACTGTAAAAATAGCAGTTAAACCAAAGAAAAATGTATATATAAATTATGAAGGATTTAAAGATACTAATACAGGAAATGCAATACTAAGATGTAACACAACAGAAATTTCTGTTGGTTCTCCAAAACTTGCACCTTCATATAATAATTATACAATAAATTACTTAGACAAAGAAACTAATGAACCAATTAAACAAGCAAAAATTGTAAACAATATTATTTTTAATACAGAAATAAAAACAACTGATGAAGTAATAAATATAGATGGATATAATTATGATAGTACAGATAAAGAAAACTTAGTAATAGGAGCGGAAAATAATGTAATTAATTTATATTATACCAAGAGAACAGACTTAAGTTATGAAGTAAATTATTTAGAAAAAGATACAAACAAAGTATTAAGCAATCAGAAAGTAGTAAATGGGCAAACATATCAAGATGTAATTACATCGGCAGATGAAGCAATTCAAATATATGGATATCAATATGATAGTGCAGATAAAGAGACATTAACAATAGGAATAGAAGAAAATGTGATAAATCTATATTATGTAAAAAAAGAAGCAAGTGTAATAGTACATCATTATATAGAAAATACAACAGATAAAGTACCTTCAAAAACAAAAGAAGAGGTAGTAGAAGATGAAGTAAAAACTGGATATGTAGGAGATAAATATGAAAGCGAAATATCAAATAATGTAGCATTAAATTATGAATATGTATCTAATACAACAAATACAAGTGGAGAAATGACAGAAGAAACAATAGAAGTAATATATTATTATAGAATAAAACAAGCAAATATAGAAAAAAATACACTAGAAAAAACTGGAACACAAGAAATTACAGAAAATACTCAAAAAGTAAATTATACTATAACATACAACGCTAGTGTAGATGAATATATAGGCGATGTAGAAATAACAATAATAGATAAACTTCCATACGAAATTGATGAAGCAAAATCTAATATATTAGAAGGTATATATGACCCAATAGAAAAAACAATTACATGGACAGAAAGAATAGAAGATATAGACACATATGAAGATGATATTAAAGAAATAAATATAACTAAAGAAATATATGTAGTATATACAAATATGGATTATACAAAAACTAGTTTTACAAATACTGCGGAAGGAGAAATAAAACTAGAAGAAACTAAACAAAACTTGAAAACAGAAGAAGTAAGCACAATAACACAGACAAAATTTACAAAAGAGGTACAAGTAACAAAAATATGGGATCATACAAATAATATATATAAAAAACCAACAGGAGTAGAAATACAAGTAAAAAATGAAGATTTTGTTGAAAAAACAACCTTAACAACTGAAAATGCAACAAATGAAAACGAAAATATTTGGCAATATGAATTTACTGATTTACCAAAATATAATAGTCAAGGAGAAGAAATAACATATAATGTTGAAGAAGTAGAAATAAATAAAGGAGAATTAGACTATTACAATATACAAATAGAAAATATTACAGAAGGTGATTTACAAAAAGTAACAATAACTAATACATATATTGGACCAGTAATAAGTAGTAGTAAAGAAATGACAACAGAAAATGGATATGAATATGTAGTAGAAGGAGAGAAAATAATATATACAATTAAAGCAGAAAATATAGGACAAATAGGAAAAGATATATTAATAAAAGATAATATTCCTGAAGGAACTACATTTGTAGATGGAAGCATAAAAGTAAATGGTGAGTCAAGTTACAATATTAGTTCAGAAGAGATAGATTTAAGTACAAAAACGAAAGAAGATTTAGCAGAAGGAATATTAGTAAATGTACCAGAAAGAGAAAGCGAAAATAAACCAGGAGAAGTAACAGTAAGTTTTGAAGTAACAGTTGATAAATTAGAAAATGATGTTTTATCAAGAACTATATCAAATATAGCTTCAATAAATAAAGAACCAGAAAATCCAGAAAGACAAGATGAATTAACAAATGAAGTATCTGTGCCTATTTTAACATTCAAAAAAACTGCAGAAATAATAAAAAATGAAGAAATAGACACAGCAGGAAATAATAATATAACAGAAGGAGCTGTAACAGCTGGTGATAGAATAAAATATACTATTATAGTAAATAATGTTGGAAGAGAATCAATAGAAAATATAGAAATAAAAGATACTGTACCAGAAGGAACAACAATATATGAAATAAATAATGATGGAAAAATAAGCTTAAATGATACTAATATTATTACATGGAATATAGAAGAAATAGAAGTAGGAGAAGTATTACAAGTAAGTTTTGAAGTAACAGTAAATTATGACAAGCAAGACAAATTAATTACCAATATTGGAACAGTTGATGGAAAAGAAACAAATAAAGTAGAAACCCAATATGAAGTACCAGAAATAGATTTACAAAGTAATATAGTAAAAGAAGGAACTGAGAAAATAACAACAACAGAAGAAAAAATAAATTATATAATAAATTATAGTGCAGAAATAAGAGAATTTGTAGGTGATGCAACATTAAAAATAGTAGATTATTTACCATATGAAATAGATGAAAATAATTCAGAAATAAATGGTGGAACATATAATGCAATAGACAAAACAATTACATGGGAAGAAAATATCGGAAAAATAGATACTTATAAAAATCAAAATGGAACAGTAACAATAGAAAGAGAAAAAGCAATAACATTAAAATATATATACACAGACGAAGAAAATCTTAGTGGAAAAATAAAAAATAATGCTAAAGGAACTATAATATTAACTCAACAAAATGAAACAGAAGATATAGAGAATATAATAAAAGAAGAAACTAAAGAAGATGCTCATAATGTAAATATAGAAATACCAGAAAGAGTAATAGTACATCATTACATTTATGATGAAGAAAAAGGAGGAGAAACTGAAGAAAAAGTTCCAGCAAGAGACGGAGGAATTATAGAAGATGAAATAATTAATGGAATAGCTGGAGATAGTTACATTACAAATCCATCAGACGAGATAAACGAGAATTATGAATGTATAAATGTAACACCAGATAGACATGAAGGCACAATGACCAAAACAGATATACAAGTAATTTACTACTATAAGTTAAAAGCTACTAAATTAGGTGGAACAATAGTAAAAACAGCAGAAGCCAGCAAACAGGAAGAAGTAGAATACCCAACAGGAGAAGTTGATGAGCAGGGAAAACCAATAACAGCAACCCAAACTATAGAAGTATTAACTAAAGAAGATGGTGTAGTAAAATATGAAATAACATATAGGTCAGTAATAAAGGACTACAAAGGAAAAGCAAAGATAACAATAATAGATAAATTGCCAGCAGATTTAAATATTGATGATTCAAGAATAGACCTAGATGGTGGAATCTATGATGCACAAAATAAAACAATTACATGGGAAGAAGTAGTAGATGTAGATACATTTATAACAGGTGCAATGTATGATGAAATATTTAAAAAAGAAATAAATGTTGTATATAAAAACCAAAATGTACTAGATTCATTAGAAAATACGGCAGAAGGAATTACAATGATTTATTATCCAGAAAATCATAGCACTAAACCAGGTGAAGAAAGAGGTTTTAACATCAAAACTGACACAGCTGAAGTTAAACAAGAATATTTAATAGATAAAGAAGTAGAAAAAGTATGGGATGATAAAGAAAACACAAAGAAAAGAAGACCAAATAGTGTAACAATACAATTAACTGCAAATGGAAATACTGCATACAACGGAAAAGAGCTAGAAAAAGTAATACTTAATGAATCAAATTATTGGAAATATACATTTACAAATTTACCAAAATATGATGAACTTGGACAAATCATAAATTATAGTGTCATAGAAACAGAAACAAATGAAGGTGATTTAGAATATTATGACACACCTGTAATTACATCAGTTAATGATAAAATAATAGTAACTAATAAATATAAATTAATGGAAACGAAATTAGACAGTAAGATTGAAAAATACGGAACAGATAAAATAATAGCATCAAAACAAGAAGTTACATATAATATAAACTATCAAGCGGTAATAACAGATTATATTGGTGAAGCATCAGTTAAAATAGTAGATCAATTACCATATGAAATTGATGAAAACGAATCAGAATTATCAGGAGGAATCTATGATAAAGACACAAAAACAATAACATGGGAAGAAAACATAGATCATATAAATACTTATTTGAATGGAAAATATGATGTAGAGATTAATAAAACAATAAAAGTAGTATATAGTAATTTAGATATAAATCAAAGAAAAATGACAAATAATGTACAAGGTACATTAAACTTATATGAAACAGAGCAAACAAATACAACAAGTAGTAATTTCGACACAAAAATAGAAATACCAGGAAAAGTTGTAGTTAAATATGTAGATAAAGATACTGGTAAAGAAATAACATATATAGATGATCAAGAAGAATCTGAAGAAATAGAAAAAACATATGGATATGAAATAAATGGACTAGCCGGAGATAGTTATACTACGGAATTAAAAGAAATACCTGCATATACATATGTAGGAAATAATGAATTAATTGAAGGAAACTATATAGAAGGAACAATAGAAGCTATTTATTATTATGAAAGAACTATAGCTGGAGGAGTATATGTTTCATATAAAGATGAAAAAGGAAATGAAATCTCAGAAAAAGATATATATGAAGGACTAGTTGGAGATAAGTATGAAGTTAATGCAAAAGATATTTATGGATATGAATATATTAGAACAGAAGGAATAACAGTCGGTGAAATGACAGAAGAAGTAATTGAAGTAACACATATTTATAAAAAAATACCTGCAAAAGTAATAATAAAATATTTAGAAAAAGATGAAACTAGTGATGATGATAGTGACAACCAAGTTTTAAACCAAGAAGAAATATTAGAAGGATATGTAGGCGATATTTATAAAACAAATCCAAAAGAAATACAAAATTATAAGTTAGCAGATCCTGAGCCAACAAATCAAGAAGGAAAAATGACAATAGAAGATATTATTGTAACATATTACTATGAAAAAATACCAAGTGGAAGAGTAATTACACAATATATTGACATAGACACAAATGAAGAAATATTATACCAAGATGAAGAAACTGGGGAATATAAGACATATAGAGAAGAAAAAGAAGGATTTGTAGGAGATAAATATGAAACAGAACAAATAAATATACCATATTATAAAATAGTTGAAACACAAATACCTACAAATAAAAATGGAGAGTTTAAAAAAGAAGATATATATGTAACATATTATTATAAAAAATTAGAATTTAATATAGATATAGATAAAAATATAGAAAGAATATTAGTAAATGGAGAGGAGCAAACAATAGAAAATAAAAAATTAAGTAAAATTGAAATACATAGAAAAAAAATAGACGATACAAGTGTAACAATAATCTATAATATAAAAGTATCCAATACAGGAGAAATTGATGGTATAGCTAGAATACTAGAAAATTTACCACAAAACTTTGATATAGGTGAAAATACAATGAATTCTTGGACAAAAACAGAAGATGGAAAAATAGAAACTGAAATCGAATTAAGAGCTGGTGAAACCAAGGAGTTAATGGTCGAATTAAAATGGATAAATGGAGAAAATAATTTTGGAACATTCAAAAATACAGCAACAATTTTGAAAACAACAAACCAAGCAAACTACGAAGACGGAATACCGGAAAATAATGAATCATCAGCAGAAGTAATAATTGGAATAAAGACAGGAGCAACTATAATATTAACAATATCATCAATTGGAATTCTTATTTTACTAATAATAATATTAATATATATTTTAAAAATCAAATTAAAAAATAAAAATATTTAAATATTTACACAACAAAAACAAGACTAAGATTTTCTAAGCAACAAATTTGCATAATAAAATCTTAGCCTTGTTTTTTATCATTTTAAAATTTTAGTTCAATTTGTATAAACGATTAGAATTTTTTTATTATAACTTGAAAAAGAAGAACAAATGTTATAAAATTGTTATATGAAATTTTGAGCAAAATTAAAGTGAAAGGAATGAAAAAAATGAAATTTGTGCATATTGCAGATACACATTTTGATGCTCCATTTACAACATTATCAGACAAAGGGAACTTAGGGGAACAAAGAAGAATAGAACAAAGAAAAGTATTTAAAAAAGTAATAAATTTTATAAAAGAAAATAATATAAAATATTTTTTTATTTCAGGAGATTTATACGAACATCAATATATAAGGAAATCAACAATAGAATATATTAATAATTTATTTAAAGAAATAGAAAATACACAAATATTTATTGCGCCAGGAAATCATGATCCATTTTTACAAAAATCATACTATAATACATTTGTTTGGAGTGACAATGTACATATCTTTAATTCAAAAATAGAAAAAATTGAATTAGAAGGAGCAGACATTTATGGTTTTGGATTTGATGATTTTTATTGTTCAAAAACAGGTTTAGAAAATTTAACAATTGAGAATAAAGAAAAAATAAATATATTAATAATGCATGGAACACTAGATGGTGCTAATTTAGAAGATATGCAATATAATTCAATAAGTACAAAAATGTTAAAAGAAAAAGGCTTTGATTATGTAGCATTAGGACATATTCACAAAAATAATTTTCAGGAAGATGGTAGAATAATTTATCCTGGCTCAACAATTTCATTGGGATTTGATGAACTAGGAAAACATGGAATGGTAATAGGAGAAATAAATAAGGAAAAAAATAATTTAAAATTTATTCCCCTTGATGAAACAGAATTTGTCGAACAAAATTTAAATTGTACTGAAATTAATTCTGTTGAAGAATTAATTGAAAAAATAAATGATTTAAAATTAGAAGAAAATAAATTATACAAAATAATATTAACAGGAAAAAGAAATTTCGAAATAAATATATATTATTTATACAAATATTATTTAAATGAAAAAATAATAAAAATAAAAAATAATACGAAACCAAATTATGATGTAGGAAAAATTTCAAAAGAAAATAATTTAAGAGGATTATATGCAAAAGAAATAATAGAAGAAATGAAAAATAAAAATTATGATGAAGAAATAATAGAAAAAGCATTAGAAATTGGAATGGAAATATTAAAATAAAATATAAATAAAACAAAAAATAAAATAAAACAATAAAAAAGTAAATAAATAAAAATAATATATAAAAAATAATATTATTAAATTAAAAATTGGAGGCAGTTATTTTGAATATAAATAAAATAAAAATTAATTCATATGGAAAATTAAAAAACAAAGAAATAAATTTAAAAAATAATATAAATATAATTTATGGAGAAAATGAAAGTGGAAAATCTACATTATTAAATTTTATTTTAAATATTTTATATGGAATATCAAAAAATAAAAATGGAAAAGAAATATCAGATTACGAAAAATATAAACCATGGGACGCAGATAATTTTTCTGGAAAACTAACGTATGAATTAGATGACAAAAATAAATATGAAATATTCAGAGAATTTAATAAAAAAACTCCTAATATATTTAATGAAAAAGGAGAAGAAATTACAAAGCAATTTAATATAGATAAAAAAAGTGGAAGTGAATTTTTTTATGAACAAACACAAATTAATAAAGAGATGTTTTTATCAACATCAATAGCAATGCAAGAACAAGTTAAAATAGATAAAAATACTCAAAATGTTTTAATACAAAAAATTTCAAACCTTTTAGGAACAGGTGAAGATAATATTTCATATAAAAAAGCAATTGAAAAAATAAATAAAAAACAGCTAGATGAAATAGGAACCGAAAGAAGTAGAGAAAAGCCGATAAATATTATTCAAAAAAATATAGAAGAAAATACACAAAAAATAAATGAACTAAAAAAATATGAAAATATTAAATATGATATAGAAAATGAAATAAATGAATTAAAAAATGAATTAGATGAAAAGCAAAATAAAAATAAATTAATAAAAGAAATAAAAACTATAAAAGAAAAATATGATTTTGAAAATCAAAAAATAAAAATAAAAGAAAAAATGATAGAAGAAAATAATGCAAAAATAAATAATATAAAAAATAATATCGAAATTAAAAATAAAAAATATTTAGAAGAAAAAAATAATAATGGAAAATATAAAATAAAAAAAGAAGAAAAGAAAAAATTAAAGAATAAATTAAATTTATTTTTTGCTTTTTTAATTTTAATAAACATTTTATGGATAATTTTATTATCAAAAATAAATTCAAATAAAATATTAAAGTATATACTTTTATTAACAATACCAATTTACCTTATTTTTTACATAATAAAAATAAATAGATTTAATAAAAAGATATATAATATAGAAAATAATGAAAAAATAGAATCAGAAAAAATAAAAGAAGAAATATATGACCTAGAAAATGAAAAAAAAATAATACAAAAAAATAATAATCAATTATTACAAGAAATTGATAAAGAAAAAATAAAAAATAATTTTTTAACTAATATGGATAAAGAAAAAATAATTACAGAATATAATAAAAAAATAAAAAAAGAAGAAATAAATAATTTATTTAATTTTAATAATTTAAATCAAACAAATGATTTGATAGAAAATCAAATATATAATTTAAAATTAGAAATAAATAAATTAGAAATTCACAAAGAAAATATAGAACCAGAATTAGAAAACTTATCTAATTTAGAAGAAGAACTTTCAGTAATGCAAGAAAATTTAAAAGAATTACAAAAGAATAATGAAAGTATTGAACTAGCAAAAAAGTTATTAGAAAAAGCATATGAAAAAATGAAAAATACAATAAGCCCAATTTTTACAGAAAAATTATCTACTAATATTTCAAAAATTACGCATGGAAAATATAATAATATTTATTTTAGTGATGAACAAGGATTAATTGTAGAATTAGAAAATGGAAATTATGTTCCAGCAGAAAGATTAAGTGTAGGAACAATAGATCAATTATATTTATCTTTAAGACTTGCAATGTTAGATGAGATATCTGAAGAAAAAGTGCCTATCATTTTAGATGAGACATTTGCTTATTATGATAATAAAAGACTAAAAAATATTTTAGAATATTTAGCAAATGAATATAAAAATAGGCAAATAATTATTTTAACATGTACCAAAAGAGAAATAGACATTTTAAACAAATTACAAATTAATTATAATTATATTGAAT
Source organism: uncultured Clostridia bacterium (assembly GCA_944393735.1). Classification (GTDB taxonomy): domain Bacteria; phylum Bacillota; class Clostridia; order TANB77; family CAG-508; genus CAG-269. The sequence goes on along the minus strand of CALYBE010000028.1, from coordinate 5,095 downwards.
TATAATATAACTTTTAAAAAGATTCAACTAAAAAAACAATTAATTAATAAATTAAAAAACTTTAGTTACAAAAGTAAATTCTAGTTTTAATTAAGAGACTAGAATTTATTTTTTGATTAAATAACTTAAATAATATAAAAAATATTTATAATACCTTGAAAATTTTGCCAATATATAGTATAATATAAAATGTTAAAAAAGAGCTCAATGATTTTGTGCCAAAAAATACAAATATTAAAATATTATTATTTAATATTAATAATAGGTACATAGATTATAGAGAAAAAAAGATAGGAGAATTTTTATGTTTGACAAATTAGAAGCAGTAGAAGCTAGATATGATGAATTAACAAAATTAATTAGTGACCCTGAAATAATAGCTAATCATGCAGAGTGGCAAAAATTAATAAAAGAACATAGCTCAATAGAAGAAGTAGTGCAAAAATATAGGGAATACAAAAAAGAAAAACAAAGAATGGAAGATGCTAAAGAAATGATGGACGACAAAGATTTAAAAGAACTTGCAGAAATCGACTATCATGAAGCAAAAGAAAAAATTCCACACATAGAAGAAGAACTAAAAGCACTATTAATACCTAAAGATCCAAATGATGATAAAAACATCATATGTGAAATTCGTGCAGGCGCAGGAGGAGAAGAAGCAGCTCTATTTGCGGGAACACTATTTAGAATGTATTCAATGTATGCAGAAAGAAAACATTGGAAAATCGAAATTTTAAATGAAAATGAAACAGAATTAGGTGGCTACAAAGAAATTTCATTTATGATTACAGGAAAAGGGGCATATAGTAGACTAAAATTTGAGAGTGGAGTACATAGAGTTCAAAGAGTGCCAGACACAGAAAGTAGTGGAAGAATTCATACTTCAACAGCTACGGTTGCAGTACTTCCAGTAGTAGAAGATGTTGAAATAGAAATAAACCCAGCAGATATAAAAATGGAAGTGTTTAGGGCTTCTGGAGCTGGTGGACAGCACATAAATAAAACATCATCAGCAGTAAGGCTTATACATGAACCAACAGGAATTGTAGTAGAATGCCAAACAGAGAGATCACAATTACAAAATAGAGAATATGCTATGAAAATGTTGCGCTCAAGATTATATAATATAGAAAAAGAAAAACAAGATTCAGAAATAGCAAATGCAAGAAAATCACAAGTTGGCAGTGGTGATAGAAGTGAAAAAATCCGTACATATAATTATCCTCAAGGAAGAATAACAGACCATAGAATTGGAATGAGCATATTCCAAATGGAAAACTTCTTGAATGGAGACTTAGATGAAATGATAGACAATTTGATTGCTGCAGACAGAGCTGAAAAGTTAAAAGGCGAAGAAGAATAAACGGAAACCAATATACAAATAAAAAATAATAATCTCCTTTAAAACTTATTGAGTAAATATGTTTTAGAGGAGAAAATATTATAAAATACAAAAGAAAATGTCAAATTTTTTAATAATTAAAAATTCAAAAAATAATTTAAAATTTTATTATCAAAAAATCTAAAATATTTTTATCTAAAAAATTAATTCAAATTAAAAATCAATTAATATTAAAATAAAAAACAAATAAAATAATTAATATATAAATTTTACAATCTTTTTTAACAAATTTAATTTAAAATAAACTTTATTTATTTAATAATTAAATAAAATAATAATTTTTTGACTTTTTTGTAATAAACTAATAAAAAATTCTAAAATTCATATAATCCTATCAATTATTAATTAATTTATATATTATTTATTTCATAATAAAAAATTAAATTCTATGCTTTATAAAAATGTTTACAAGTTTCGACAAGTATGATAATATAAAAAAGAAGTTGTAAAAAATACAAGTGATTTTCAAAAAGAAAAAACATTAAAAGGTTTGACTGAAAATATATTTTATATGAAAGGAGATGCAAAGTATGACAGAAAAAGGCAAGGCAATTTTAGCATATGTTTTTGGTTGGATAGGAGGTCTTGTTGTACTATATGGAGTAAAAGACAATGAAAGAAATACCAAAATGCATGCAGCTCAAGCAATTGTAATGGGGTTGGCAAATTTTATAATAACTTTTATATATGGAAGGCTTCCAATATATATACCATTCTTTAGTTTTGCAATATGGGCTATTTATATTGTAGGAGTTGTTATGGGTATAGTTAAAGCATGTAAAGAAGATGAACCAGAATTACCAGTTGTAGGTGAAATTGCAAAATCAATTTTTGGCAAAAAAATAGATGAATAAAAATTCATAAAAAAATTAAAGAAAGGAGTATATGATTATTTAATTTATTAAATATATCATAAAAAGATATTATGGGATTTATTAAAGCATTTACAGGAAGTTTAGGAGGAGCTTTTGCAGATCAATGGAAAGATTATTATATTCCTATGCCAAATGTACCAGGAACTGCAGCAGTTTTTCCAGCTGTACCACAAGGTACAAATAATGGGCGTGGTTCAAATACAAAAGGATCAGAAAATATTATTACAAATGGTAGTAAAATAATAGTTCCTGACAACATGGCTCTTATTACTTTACAAGATGGAGCAATTACTGGATGTATTACTGAACCAGGAGGATTTATATTTACATCTGAAGACCCAAATTCAAAATCAATGTTCTCAGGAGGTGGAATAATTGCATCTACAATTACCCAAAGCTGGGAAAGATTTAAATTTGGAGGACAACCAGGCTCAGAGCAATTAGCAATCTATGTTAATTTAAAAGAAATTCCTAATAATCGTTTTGGAACACAATCTGAAATTTATTGGGATGATGCATATCTAAATGCACAAGTTGGAGCAATAACAAGAGGAACATATACATTAAAAATTATTGACCCAATATTATTCATTAAAAATTTTGTGCCAGCAAGTTATTTAAGGCCAGGTGCAGAAATATTTGACTTTGCAGATATGGACAATGATGCAGGAGCACAACTTTTTAATGAAGTAGTAAGCAGTTTATCAGCAGCATTCTCAAACTATACAAATGACCCTTCTAAAGGAAATCGTATAACAAAAATACAAGGAGACCAAATAGGTTTTGCCCAAAGTCTATCAAAAGCTGTTGAAGATGCATATAGTTGGAAAACAGACCGTGGACTTGAAATTATTAAAGTTGCTATTCAAGCAATAGAATATGATGAAGATACTAAAAAATTATTAAGTGATGTAAAAAAAGCAGACGCATTATCAGGAGCACGTGGAAATTCTTTTATGCAACAATCTGTAGCACGTGGATTCCAAGCTGCTGGCGAAAAAGGTGGAGTAGGTAGCATGGCATTTATGGGAATGGGCATGAATAGTGTTGGCGGAGCTGTTGGTGGATTACAACAACCAGTTAATCAACAACCACAAGAGGACCCATATGAAAAATTATCAAAATTAAAAAAGATGCTTGATGATGGATTAATTACACAAGAAGATTATGATGAGCAAAAGAAGAAAATTTTGGGGGTGTAGCCAATGGCAAATAATTCAGTTTTAAATGACGAACCAAAAATTGTAAAAACAGATGATGGCTCAAAAGATGGACAAAATAAATGTCCGAAATGTGGTTCTACAGATATTTCATTAAACAGCAAAACAGGATTATTAAGATGTAATTTTTGTAGGCACGAATTCGAACCAGAAAAAGTGCAAGGATTAGAAACAGACATAAGCAAATTGCAAGGCGAAATAATGGGTTCTGGAACACAAGATATTGTACAAGATACAAAAAATATAATGACATTAAAATGTAGTAGTTGTGGTGCAGAAGTTGTTATAGATACTTCAGAAAGCACACAAGCAAGATGTCACTGGTGTAGAAACACTTTATCTATTAATCAACAAATTCCCAATGGAGCTATCCCTGATGTGGTATTGCCATTCAAATTAACAAAATCAGAAGCAAAAGCACAAATTGAAAGCTTTGTTGGAAAAAGAAAGTTTTTTGCTAATCCAAAATTTAAAGAAGAATTTACAACAGAAAATATCATGGGAGTTTATTTCCCATATATGGTAGTTGATGTAAACTCACATGCTTCATTTTTTGGTAGAGGAGAACATCAAGTAAGAGTTTATAATAGAGGAAATAGAGAAAATACAAGAACATATTATGATGCAGATTTGTATGAAGTAGAACGTGATTTTGATTTAACAATAGAAGGATTAACAGTAGAATCAAGTTCAGATAAATTGAATAGAAATTCAAATAAAACAAACAACATAATAAATGCAATTATGCCATTTGATATAGAAAATTCAGTAAAATACAATGCGAATTATTTGAGAGGCTATACATCTGAAAAACGTGATATAAATGTAGAACAATTAAAACCATTAGTAGATTCACAATCAAAAGATATAGCAAGATTTGCAGCAAACGAAACTTTAAAGCAATATGACCGTGGAGTAAGCTGGTCAAGTGAGAGACTTGACGTAAAAGGAAGACAATGGAAAACAGCATATTTACCAGTATGGTTATACAGCTACAAAGAGAAAAAAGGAGAAAATGGACTTTTGCATTATGTTGCAGTTAATGCTAGAACAAAAGAAACTATAGGAAGTGTACCTGTACATATGCCCAAATTAATTGGAGTCTCATGCTTAGTAGAATTATTAGGAGTTTTTGCAATGATATTCGCTAGCGACTTTAAATATAATTGGTTATTCTTATTAATAGGAATAATATATTTCTTTGCAATGTACTTTAGATATCGTAACTCAAATGCAAGACATCATCATGAAATTGAAACAAAGAAAACAATATATAATCTTAGAAAATCGGACAGATTGATAAAACATGAAATAGGTCTTACAAATCCAAGAATTGTTGGCGCAAATAATACTAGGATTAAAGGATAAGAAAATAATGTTCTTAAAATAAAAAATAATAATAAACAAATAATAAAGAATCAAATTAAGACAAAATTTAATATAAAAAAATAAATAAATAAAAAATAAAAAAACAAATAAAAAATAAAATAAAAATAATTAAATATTTTAAGAAAAAAAGAGGATGTAATAAAAACGTCTTCTTTTTTTAAATAATAATAACAATTTGGGTTATTCATAATAAGCTATTCTATTAT
>CALYBE010000027.1 GCA_944393735.1 uncultured Clostridia bacterium | reverse complement strand
ATTATACTTCTTTTTATTTTTAAAATCAATATTTTATAAGTAATATTTTTATTTTATTTTCATATATTTTAGTGACATTTTTTTGGAGGTTTTTTTGTGAAATTTTATAAAGTTTGGATAATTTTTACTGTTAGTTTTTTTATTTTTTCATTTAATTATAATGTTTTTTCTGATGATGAGGATTTAGAAGATATAAGTGATGTTTCCTCATTTATTGAAACAACAACAAATGTTTCTGAGGAACCTATAATTAATTCAAGAGCTGCTATTATTTTTGATAGAAATTCTGGTTATGTTCTTTTTGGAAAAAATGAAAATGAACAACGTAAAATGGCTTCTACTACAAAAATTATGTCTGCAATAATAGTAATTGAAAATGCCAATTTAGATGATATAGTAACTGTATCTGCAAAAGCTGCGGGTACAGGAGGTTCCCGACTTGGATTACATACAAATGACAAAATTACTGTTAGAAATTTATTGTACGGATTGCTATTATGTTCAGGAAATGATGCTGCCGTAGCTCTTGCTGAGCATGTTGGTGGAGATGTAACAGGTTTTGCTGAATTAATGAATAAAAAAGCATCTGAATTAGGGCTAGTGTCTACGCATTTCGTAACTCCACATGGTTTAGATAATGATGATCATTACACTACTGCTTATGAACTTGCTTTAATTACAAATTATGCCTTGAATAATAATACTTTTTGTAATATTGTTGGTACAAAAAATTATACAATTACTATCAATAATTATTCTAAAACATTGTCTAATACAAATGAACTTCTTGGTGTATTAAATGGTGTTTATGGTGTTAAAACTGGTTTTACTAATGGTGCTAATCGATGTCTTGTTACTGCTGTTAAAAGAGATAATATGGATTTGATTTGCATTGTTTTGGGTGCTGATACAAAAAATGATAGAACTAAAGATAGTATTAAACTTATTGAATATGCTTTTAATAATTTTACGACTATTAATATTAAGGAGAAAATTCAGGAAGAGTTTGAAAATTGGAAATTGTGTAATTCTTCTAGTTTTTATGTTTCAAAGGGGATTTCTAATAATTTGACTCCTTATTTGGAGGATTTATCTTTTGATTTTTTTCCAATAAATAGTAATCATATTAATGATTTTAGCATATATATATATTGTGATTATATTTTTGAGGCTCCGGTTGATGCTGATTCAGTTATTGGGTATTTAACTGTTAGTATTAATAATAAGACTGTTATTACATTAAATATTATGAATGCAAATTCTGTTTCTAAAAAGGACTATAAGGATTTTTTTGTTGATATGATTAGGGATTATATTTTTCATTTGGAGTTTTTGCTTTACAATAATAATTAATGTTTTTAATGATATATTAGTATATTAAGTAAATTACAAAAATTTATATATTAATATTTTTTGACAAAACATAGCTGGGGCATAACAATCCGGGTCTTGTCTGCAAAATATTAATATATAAATTTTTTGAAATATGTAAATTATATAATATTTTTTGGTTAAAACATTGCTGGGGTATAACAATCTGAGTCTTGTCTGCAAAATATTAATACATAAATTTTTTTAAATATGTAAATTATATAATATTTTTTGTTTAAAACATTGCTGGGGTATAACAATCTGGGTCTTGTCTGCAAAATATAACATTAGCATTTAACAAAATTTGGTGGAGAAATTTAATTATGGCTATTGACAAAATGAAAATATTTTGGTATTATTAAGAAGCTTGTTAACGCGGGAGTAGCTCAGTTGATAGAGCGCCGCCTTGCCAAGGCGGAGGTCACGGGTTTGAGCCCCGCTTCCCGCTCCACTTTATTTTAGACTTTTATTTAATTTTATGGCGCCTTAGCCAAGCGGTAAGGCACGAGTCTGCAAAACTCTGATGATCGGTCCGACTCCGATAGGCGCCTCCAATTCAAATAAGTTTAGACGGTTATTATAGAGTGTTATATAATATCGCAGATAAACAAATTTACTGAAAATACTGTCTTTGAAAGCAGTATTTTATTTTTATATTTAATACACAATGTCATAGAATATCATAGACGTTGCAATAAAATTGCAGTAATAATTTTTAAATAAAAATAGCACAAATAGGAGAAAGATTATGGGAATAAAACAAGAAAATGAAATAACAATGAAAGTAAATTGTGAAATAAGTGAGCTATGTAGAATTCTAGAAGATAAAGGATTTAAAGTTGTAGATAGATTTACAATGAATGATATATATATGATTCCAAATACTTTAAAAAATAAGATAAAAAATCTAACTAGTAGAGAAATTCTAAAAGATGCAATATTGATAAGAGATATAAAAGATAAATTAAGTGATAATAAAACTAAGAAAATAACTTTTAAAAAGAAAGAATTCAATAAAAGTGGCGATATATTAAGTCAAGAATCTATTAATTGTAATATTTTTAATATAGATGAAGCAGTGAATCTTTTTCAAGCTATTGATTATTATAGAATAATGAATATTATAGAAAACGATACTGTTTATGGAAAAGAAGATTTTGAAATAGCTATAAAAGACATAAAGAATGGAGATAATTTAATTGAAATTGAGACAGTATCAAATAATGACCATATTAATACAATAGAGAAGTTAAAATCTCAAATTATTAATTTACAAATTCCTGTTGATACTAGTAATTTTTTTGTGAAAAAGGCTGAAATAGAATTAGAAAAAATATTAAAGAGATAGGTAGTTTATTTAATATTAAAAATTCAAGAAATCTTGAACATTTGAATAAAAAATGATTTATTTGACTTAAATATCTTGACTTTTTTACCTACTATCTTTCTATCTTTTGTGTCTTGATTGTTACAGTTCCTGTTCCTTTTTTTCCTTTCGTTTTTGTTTTTTCATCTTTTCTTGGTCGACGTGCCATAAATAAAACCTCCTTATTATATTTGAAATTTCCTCAAACACTTTAAGAAAGTATAACTTAAAATTTTTGTAGGATTTTTAAATGTTCGTTGATTTTTTATAAGAAATAGTGTATAGTAAATAACGATAGAGATGAGATAGCAGATATGTTGGGCTACCACTTTCAATACTCGATATGTTCGAGAGCAAGGAGGTGGTTGTTTATGGGATTTATATTAACTTTAATATATGCTTTAGGGTTCTCCCTAACTGTAAACATAGCCTTATTGTGTATTATATACATAATGTGGACTAATAAACAATAAAAAACAACACATTCTGCTTTTGCCAGTGGGAATGTGTTGCTAAAACAATTTATGTGGTAGCCACATTTTCTGTGGTTCTCATTTTCTATCTATATTATACACAGATTTATAAATTTTGTCAAATGTAATTTTGAAATATAATTTTATTGTATATTACAGTATATTATATAAAATTAAAGTTTTTGGGTTAAAAATGAGTTAAAATGAAACTTTAAAATATAAAAACATTAGAATATAAGCGATTTACAAGCAACACTCTACACGACTCTCGCCTCCAATTTGAATAAGTTTAGACGGTTATTATAGAGTGCTACATAATATCACAGATAACCAAATTTATTGAAAATACTGTCTTTGAAAACAATATTTTATTTTTATATTTAATACACAGTATTATAGGATATTATAGAAGTTGCAATAAAATTGCAGTAATTATTAGTAGTATGAGGGAAAAATTATGGAAGAAAAATACAATACTTTAGAATATTATAACAAAAATGCAAAGATATATTGTGAGTAAACATTAGAAGGAAATATGCAAGAGAATTATGATAAATTTTTACAACATTTACCTTCTAATGCATATATTTTAGATTTTGGATGCGGTTCAGGAAGAGATAGTAAATATTTTATAGAAAGTGGATATAAAATTAAAGCAATAGATGGTTCAATAGAAATGTGTAAGTTAGCTAGCAAATATATCAATCAAGAAGTAATATGTATGAATTTTGAAGAATTGCAAGATATAAATACATATGATGGTATTTGGGCATGTTCTTCAATATTACATGTTGAAAAAGAAAAACTACCAAATATTCTTAATAAAATGATAAAAGCTTTAAAAGTTAATGGAATAATTTATACTTCTTTTAAAATAGGAGAAGGTTTTGAAATAAAAGAAGGAAAATATTATAACTATCTAACCAAAAACGAGATGATACAAATATTAAAAAATCTAAATATGAATGTTAAACTAATTGATTATTTTGAGATGCTACCAAGTACAAAGAGAATAGCTAAAAATACAATTTGGGGTAATTTTATTATAAAAAAGTTTGAATAAAGTTAGTATAAACTTTTAATAGGAAAAATTTGATAAAAAATTGAATAAGAGATACCTCCTTTTAAAATATTTTTGTCGAAAAAATATTTTAAAAGGAGGTATCTCTTATGTATCAAATTATACAAAAGATTTATGAAAAACACATAAAATTTTAAAAGAAGGTGTAAAAAAAGTTTTAAATGGAGAAGATGTTAATTTTCTAACTAGTGCAATTAAAGACTTTACAGATGTTTTAGGTAAAGAACTTTTTTCTGAAATTGTAACACAAATAGAAAAATTAGTATTTGAAGATTCTAAAAGACAAAGTGAATATGAAGCAGTAAGATTTGCAGAAAAAGTTTAATAACAAAAAATATGATATTTTAAAAAAGACCTAAAAATAGGTTTATTAAGTGAACGTAAAAATAAAGATAAAAATATAAAATTAAATAGGAATCTCAAAAATCAAGAAATAAAGTCAGTTCAAGATTTTAATGAAGAGAAATCCTACTAAAATTTATGCTATCCTTGAATAAAAAATTATTTGGCATATTATAATTAATGTAGTATACTATATTTAGCTTATAAGCAAATTAATTTGATGTATAATATTTGTGAAAATGTGACACTTGAAAAAGACTAACAGAGCAAAAAGGTTGGTTTTTTTTCCATTATAAAAGACTAGGAGGGCAAACTCTAGTCTTTTTCTGTCTAATCATCTAATTCTTTTAAAATCAAAAGAATAATGATTAATGCAATCAATTTGATTTATTTTTTCATTTGTGTAAAATGTCGCCTCCATCAAAAAAGAAAAAGGTGTTGACAAATCAACACTTTTTTCTTTTTTAATTAAATATTTTCATGCTTAATAAACAAATTTAAGGAAAATTACTAAAATAATTTCAAGTATCAATATTGCAGGAAAGCCTATTACAAATCTCAATTTTTTTGTTTTATGTCTAAAAGTATACATTCCAGCAATAGTTCCAATACCTCCCCCTAAAGCTGTGATTAAAAATAGGGTTTGCTCTGGAATTCTCCATTTTCCCTTTTTAGCTCTTCTTTTATCTGACCACATTGCATAAAAGCCTATTAAATTTATAATTAATAAGTAAATTAATATATTTTTTAAAGAAAAAATTTCTTCTACCATATAATCTCCTTTCAGCAAATAATTATCCAAACAAGCTTAATTGATTACTTTGACTCATGCCTTCTAGACATCCGAATTTTTTTAATAATTCTATTACAGAATCTCCAACTTTAGCACGAATCTTCAAGTCGTCTATTGACATGAATTTTTCTTCTTCTCTAGCTTTCATGATTCCTTCTGCAGCAACATTTCCAAGTCCAGCGATACTATTTAATGGTGGCCTTATATAATCTCCTTCTACTAAAAATCTTGTTGCATGAGATTTATATAAGTCTATAGGTAAGAAACTGATTCCCCTTTCATACATTTCAAGTACTAATTCTAGATCATCATACATGTCTTTGTCTTTAGGAGATGCATTATTTCCAAGCATATCTATTTCTTTAATTTTATTTTTTACTTTTTCTTTTCCATTTATCATGACTTCTGCGTCAAATGCTTTTGCTCTAATTGAATAATATGCTGCATAATATGCAAGTGGAACATGTACTTTAAACCATGCTATTCTGAATGCATTTGTTACATATGCTGCCGCATGTGCTTTAGGAAACATGTACTTAATTTTTTCACAGGATTTTATATACCAATCTGGTACATTATGTTCTTTCATAATTTTGATGTATTCTGGCCATTTTTTCTCTTTTCCGCCTGCAACTTTTCCTTTACGTACTGCCTCCATTATTTTAAATGCATTGTCTGGTGGAAGTCCTTTTTTCATTAAATATACCATAATGTCATCCCTACAGCAGATTGCTTCTTTTAGTGTTACTGTTCCTTGTTCTATTAATGTTTGTGCATTTCCTAACCATACATCTGTACCATGTGATAATCCAGACAAACGTATTAGCTCATCAAATGTTGTTGGATGTGTGTCTACAAGCATCCCTCTTGCAAATTTTGTACCATATTCTGGTATTCCAAAAGTTCCTACTTCTGAATGTATTTGCTCTGGTGTTACTCCTAGTGCTTCTGTTGATGAAAATATTGACATTGTTGGTTTATCATCTAATGGAATTTCTGTTGGTGCTATTCCTGTTATATCTTGTAACATACGTATTACTGTTGGATCATCATGACCTAGTATATCTAGTTTTAATAAATTTCCATCTATTGAGTGGTAATCAAAATGTGTTGTTATAATATCTGAATTTGGATCGTCTGCTGGATGTTGTACTGGTGTGAATTCATATATTTCTCTTCCTTTTGGTACTACTATGATTCCTCCTGGGTGCTGTCCTGTTGTTCTTTTTATGCCTTGACATCCTACAGATAATCTTGCAACTTCTGCTTTGTTTATAGGAATATTTCTTTCTTCATAATATTTTTTTACATATCCAAATGCGGTTTGTTCAGCAACTGTTCCAACTGTTCCAGCTTTAAATGTAGTTCCTTTTCCAAAGATTACTTCTGTATATTTATGTGCTTTTGCTTGATATTCACCAGAAAAGTTTAAGTCTATATCTGGCTCTTTATCTCCATTAAATCCTAAGAATGTTTCAAATGGGATGTCCATTCCATCTTTTGCTAATTTATGCCCACATACTGGACAATCTTTATCTGGAAGGTCAAAACCATTTCCTATTCCATAGTCTGTGAAATCTGAGTATTTGCAGTTTGGACATCTATAGTGTGGTGGCAAAGAGTTTACTTCTGTTATACCTGTCATAAATGCTACGAGTGATGAGCCTACAGAACCTCTTGAACCTACTATGTATCCATCCTCATTTGATTTCCATACTAATTTTTGTGCTATTATGTACATTACTGAATATCCATTGTTTATTATTGAGTTTAATTCTTTTTCTAATCGTGTTTCAACTATTTCTGGTAATTTTTCCCCATATAGTTCATGTGCTTTTTTGTATGTAATGTTTTTAATGTCTTCTTCACATCCTGGTATATGTGGCGGACATTTTTCTGGAGATATTGGACTTATTCTATCACACATATCTGCTATTTTATTTGTATTTGTAACAACAACCTCATATGCTTTTTCTTCTCCGAGATATTCGAATTCTTTAAGCATTTCTTCTGTTGTCCTTAAATATAATGGGGCTTGTTCATCTGCGTCTTTATAACCTAGGCCTGCCTCTAAAATACGTCTATAAATTTCGTCTTGTGGATCCATAAAGTGGACATCACATGTTGCTACAACTAACTTTCCAAGTTTCTCTCCCAATTCTACAATTTTTCTGTTAATGTCTTTTAAATATTCTCTATCTGGGACCTTTCCTTCTCTTACTAAGAATTCATTATTCCCTATTGGTTGAATTTCTAAGTAATCATAATCTCTTGCAATATTTTCTATTTCTTCATCTGATTTTCCTAGTTCTATTGCTTGATATAATTCTCCTGCTTCACATGCACTTCCTAGAATTAGTCCTTCTGAATATTTTTTGTAAATACTTTTTAAAATTCGAGGTTTTTTATAAAAATATTCTAAGTGAGATATTGATATTAGTTTATATAAGTTTCTTAATCCTACATAATTTTTTGCTAGTATTATTGCATGATATGGTCTCTGCTTTTTGAATTCTTCTTTTTGTGCTTCTACATCTTTTCCAATATTATCTATATCATTTACTGTTACTGCACCTTTATCTTTTAATTTTTGTAACATAACATTAAATACCTTTACTGTTGTGTCTACATCTGCTAAAGCTCTATGTGCTACATCTACTTTAATTCCTAAACTATCTGCAATTTTTCCTAATTTGTATTTTTTCAAATCTGGAAATAAGTCTTTTGCAAGTGGCAATGTGTCTATATATGTATAATCAAACTCATATCCTAATAATTTTGCTGTATGTTTTAAAAAGCCTACATCAAAAACAGCATTATGCGCAACAATTATTGAATCTTCTAAAAATTCTAACACTTTTGGAAATACTTTATCTATTGTTTCTGCATCTTTTACCATTTCATCAGTTATATTTGTTACTTCTACAACTCTTTGTGGAATTGGTTTTTCTGGATTTACAAAACATTCAAATTCGTCAATTACTTCTCCATTTTTTACTTTCATTATTCCAATTTCAGTTATTTTTTCTGTTGCTATTGATATTCCTGTTGTTTCTAAGTCGAGAACACAATATGTACTTTCTTCCAAGTTTTGACCTTTATTATTTTTTACAGATTTTTCTTTGTCTGGTACAAGATATGCTTCTACTCCATATATAACTTTCATATCTGGATTGTCTCTTCCAAGTAGTTTATGTGCTTCTGGAAATGCTTGTACTACTCCATGGTCTGTAATTGCTATTGATTTCATTCCCCAACTCATTGCTCTTTTAATTAAATCTGTTGCTGATGTTACTGCATCCATAGCACTCATTTTGGTGTGCATATGCAATTCTACCCTTTTAACTTCTGCATGGTCTTCTCTACTCACCTTTGGTAAAGGTTCTGATTCTACTATTGTATTTGCCATTATTGTTAATTCATTTGAAAATGTATCAAGTTGAGCTTTTCCTGCTAATTTTATTGCTTTTACTGATTTTAACCTGCTTATTATTTTTTTTGCATTCTTTCCTGGTAAAAATGCTTTACATGTCATTGTGCTTGTTCCATCATAAATGTCTATACTTAATATTACTTTTCCTGTTTTTGTTTCTTTGTCTTCCATTCCTTGAATTTCGCCATCTACATAAACATTTCCGGATTCAGCATTTAATTCAGATATTTTTACTAATGGTTCACTTATATTCATAGAGTTTCCTAATATTAATGGTGAGCTGTTATCTTCTTCTGGAAGTGGTGGCATTCCTTCATCAGGTATTTCTGCTATTATATTTGCCATTATTGTTAAATCTCCTGCATATGCATCTATACCTGCTTTTCCTGTAACTTTTATAGCTTTAGCACTTTGCACTTTTTCAACTATCTGATTTCCTTCTTCTATATCTTTTGCAAATGCTTTACATGTTATTAATCCTGTTCCATCATAAATTTCAAAGATTAACATTCCTTTTCCTGTTTTTGTTTCTTTACATTCAGAGCTTACAAGTCTTCCTTTTATTGTTACTCTTGTATCATTTGAAGTAATATCTTTAATTTTTAAATCATTTTCCTTTGCTCTTGAAGGTTTTCCAAATATAATATTTGCAGATTCTTGTGTTTCGTTTATTTCTGGTGCATATCCATGGTCAATATTGGGCTCTACATTTGATAAATAACCATATTCCGCATCTGGCATAATTCCTTCTGGTGGAATTGCATAATCAGCATCATTATATACTCCTTCAGGAATTGGTGGTATTTCACCTACTGTATAATTTTCTCCATTTACCACTTTCGCACTATTTTGACCTGCATGAATAGCTTGATTTGACTGTGCCATTGCTTGGTTGGCTTGTGTTGCTTGACTTGCAGCATATGCAGCTCTCATTACATTTTGTATTGCTGTTTTTTCATTTGCTAGTGCATTTTCTTTTTGCTTTTGAATTTCTTGTGCGTTTAATCTTTCTTCTATATTTACAATATATTTTTTTCCAAATATGTTGTATATTACCTTTTCTAGTTCTCTATCTAATTTTCTTGCTCTTAAAAAATCTGCACCTTTTATTTTCATATATACATTTATTTTGTTTTCTTCTACTCTAATTTGGCTTTTTAATAATAGTAATGGTTTCATAAGTGGATATTTATGTGCCATTAGGCATATAAGATTTTCCCATTCATCTTCTATCGGTCTCTTACGAACACCTTCTGAATATTGTATTATCATATGTACTTGTTCAAATTGAAATCTTTGTCTTAAGAATTTTTCAAAATACCATATTTCTTTTATTTCTATATATTCTTTTGAATACATTTCTATTTCTAGTGAATTTATTTTTTTTATTAAATTCATTTTTGTGATTTCTGCATCTGCTACATTGCTATTTGTTTTATAATCACTAAATATATCTCCTATTTTTCTGCTTTTTGGTTTTTCCGTTTCTGGCATTTTTTCACCTTCTTTTTCTTCGTTTTGTATGTTTATTTTAGAACTCTAGTGAACTTCTCTTGGCTTTTTTTGTTCATAAGTTTTTTCTTGTCATATAGTATCATATTTTGTATTTATTTTCAATGTGTATTTTGTAAAAAAAGATATTGTAGATTTTACATATTTTACAAATTTTTAAAATAGTGGTATAATGGTTTATGTAGACATAGAAACTTGACTACACGCAAGATAATTCTTGCATAAATCAGTTCAAAGTTTGAGGCTGTTTATACTATCATTTCACATTTTATCAAAAAAAGAATCAGGAGAAAAAAAATGATATGCAGTAAAATATATAAAATTTGTGAAGTCCAATGTGTTTATATTAACACAACAACTGGTAATGAAATTTGGAGGTTAATATTAGCAGAAAATGACGGAAAAACCTCGGAAACTTATTATATTCCAAGGATAAAACATGATTATGCTAATGAGGAAGATGCCCGAGAAGCTCTAATCCTCGACCTTCGACGGAATTTTGGCTCAAACATTGAAATAAGTTACTGGGTCATAAACTTTATTGAGGAGGAATCGAAGAATTTCACGATTGATAACACAACTAGAAATGTGGAATGAAATGTAGGTATTTAGTCTCATAATATTTGAACTGATAAAAGCAAAATGACAGAAAGGATGATGACTCAATGAGAAAACAGCTGACTTGCAATGCAAGTCAGCTGTAATTTTTTTCTGATTTTTATCTTCCATAATAACTATCTAATAAAATTTGTTTTATTTCAAAGACTAGAGGAACTCTAGGATTAGCTGTAGTACATTGATCTTCAAAAGCTCTATCAGCTAATATATCTACTTTAGCTAAGAATTCGTCTTCAGAAATTCCAGCTTCTTTGAATGATTTTGGAATATTTAATTCCTCGTTTAATTTTTTGATTTCTTCTATTAAAGAATTAACACCTTCATCAAGAGTATCTGCTTTAAATCCCATCTTTTTTGCCATTTCTGAATATTTTCTATCTGCTATAAAATATTCATATTTTGGCCAAGATACAAATTTTGTAGGTTTTGATGAATTATATCTTACTACATAAGGAAGTAATATTGCATTTATTCTTCCATGTGGCAAATGGAATTCTGCACCTATTTTATGTGCCATTGAGTGGCATACTCCTAAAAATGCATTTGTAAATGCCATACCAGCAATTGTACTTGCATTATGCATTTTTTCTCTAGCTATTTTATTATCTCCATGTTCATATGCTTCTTTTAAATATTTAAATACTAGTTCAACAGCTTTTTCTGCTAGACCATCTGTATAATCAGATGCCATAACAGAAACATAAGCTTCTAATGCATGTGTTAATACATCCATTCCTGTGTCTGCTGTAACTGATTTTGGTAAACTCATTACTAAATCTGGATCAATTATTGCTACATCTGGTGTTAATTCATAATCTGCAAGTGGATATTTTTTGTTTCTTACTTTATCTGTTATTACTGCAAATGATGTTACTTCTGAACCTGTTCCAGAAGTTGTTGGTATTGCAACCATTTTAGCTTTTGAACCCATTTTAGGAAATTTATAAGTACGTTTTCGTATATCCATGAATTTTAATTTTAATCCTTCTGGGTCTGCATCAGGATTTTCGTAGAATAACCACATTCCTTTTGCAGCATCTATTGGGCTTCCTCCTCCTAATGCTATAATAGCATCAGGTTTAAATAAATTCATTGCTTCTACACCTTTGTTTATTGTGTCAAATGATGGGTCTGATTCTACTTCACTAAATATTTCACAATGTACATGGTTTTGTCTTTTTCTTAAATGATATAAAATCTTGTCTACATATCCAAGTTTTACCATTCCCTCATCTGTTACTATAAATGCTCTTTCAATATTTGGCATTTTTTCTAAATATGCTATTGAACCTGCTTCAAAATATATTTTTTCTGGAACTTTAAACCATTGCATGTTAACTCTCCTTTTCGCAACTCTTTTAATATTTATTAGGTTTACACTTGATACATTTGCTGTTGTTGAGTTTCCTCCAAACGAACCACATCCAAGTGTTAAAGATGGCATATTTGTATTATATATGTCTCCTATAGCACCATGTGTTGATGGAGAATTTACAATGATTCTTCCAGCCTTCATTCTATCAGAAAATTCTTGTATTGTTTCTGAGTTTTCTGAATGGATTACTGCTGAATGACCTAATCCACCGTATTCAATTAATCTCTCTGCTTTATCTATTCCTTCTTGTGAATTTTTTACTATATAATATGTTAGAACTGGACTTAGTTTTTCTTTAGAAAATGGATATCCTGGTCCAATTCCTTCTTCATGCACCACTAAAACTTTTGTGGTTTCTGGCACTTCAAACCCTGCATCTTTAGCAATTCGTGCTGGGCTTTGACCTGGAATATGTGATTTTAGCTTAAATCCTTTTGTTTCATCAAACATACTATTTTTTAGTTTTTCTTTTTCTTCTTCATTTACAAAATAGCAACCTGCATTTTTCATTAATTCTTCGAATTTTTCATGTATTTCTTCATCAACTAAAACAGCTTGTTCTGAAGCACATATCATTCCATTATCAAATGATTTTGACATTACTAGGTCATTTACAGATGTCTCTAATTTAGCTGTTTTATCTATATAACATGGTACGTTTCCAGGTCCTACTCCTAAAGCTGGTTTTCCACATGAATATGCAGACTTTACCATTCCTGTTCCACCAGTTGCTAAAATTAAATTTACATATGGATGATTCATTAATGTTCTTGTTGCTAATATTGATGGCTCTTCTATCCATAATATACAGTTTTCTGGAGCTCCTGCTTTTATTGCTGCATCTCTCATTATTGTTGCAGCAGCTACACTACATTTTTGTGCAGATGGATGAAAGCCAAATACTATTACATTTCTTGTTTTGGCTGATATTATTGATTTAAACATTGTTGTTGATGTAGGATTTGTTACAGGTGTTACTCCTGCTATTATTCCTACTGGTTCTGCAATTTCTTCATACCCTTCTTCTTCATTTTCACTTATTACTCCAACTGTTTTTTCGTATTTTATACTGTGATATACATATTCTGTTGCAAACATATTTTTTGTTATTTTGTCTTCATATATTCCTCTTCCAGTCTCTTCAACTGCCATTTTTGCCAATTCCATATGATGCTCTAGACCTGCCATTGACATTGCTTTTGCTATATTGTTTACTGTTTCCTGGTCTAATTTTAAGTATTCTTGTGAAGCTTTTCTTGCTTTTTCCATTAAGTCATCTATCATTTGTTTTACTTTTGCTTCTTCTTCGGGATTTTGATTTTCCATTTTCTCAATTCCTTTCTATAAAGCTTTTCTGTTCAAAAATAATATGTATTATTTCAATTTATACAAAAGCTATTTTCGAACATGCTTATATCTTTAGTTTATCCATTATTATTATATATTATGAGAATTTTTTGTCAAGATATTTCAGCATTTATTATTACAATTAAATAAAAGTTATTAATATATTAATGTTTGAAGACAAGACCTAATGGTATGACCCTAGATATGTTTTATCAAAAACATTAATATATTAATAACTTATGATACTTAATTTATAATTTCAAAATCTATTCTTCTTAATAATTTATTTGCATCTACAACTCTAATTCTAACCTTATCTCCAATTTTATATACTTTGTGTGAATTTTCGCCAATTGCCTCTCTTCTTTCTTCATTATATATAAAATACTCTTCTCCAAGATGTTCATATCTAATTAAGCCTTCTACAGTATTTTCTAGCTCAACAAATATTCCAAAATTAGTAACAGATGAAATAATTCCATCATATTCTTCTCCAATTTTGCTTTCCATATATTCTGCCTTTTTAATGTCTTCTGCTTCTCTTTCAACTTTTGTTGCTATTCTTTCTCTTTCTGAACAGTTCTCTGCTCTTTTTCCAGCTCTTTTTTCATATTTTTTTACCCAAAAATCATTAACCATATAGTCTGTTTCTATATATTTTGAAATTATTCTGTGTATAAATAAATCTGGATATCTTCTTATAGGTGATGTAAAATGGCAATAATATTTGCTTGCAATTCCAAAATGTCCTTTATTTTCTGCTTCGTATTTTGCAACCCTAAGTGTTCTTAAAATAATGTTTGAAACTACTTTTTCTTCAGGTTTTCCTTTTACATCTTCTAAGATTTTTGCAAATTCTTTTGGATATATGATATCTTCTTTTGATATTTTAATTTTATATCCAAAATTGAATAGAGTTTTGTTTAATTCTTTTACTTTTTCTAAATCTGGAGCTTCATGATTTCTGTAAATGAATGGTGCTTGTAACCAATAAAATTTTTCTGCTACTGTTTCATTGGCAATTAGCATGAACTGTTCTATTATTTCATTTGAAAAATATGTTTCATACTTTTCAACATTTATTGCAAATCCGTCTTGGTCAAGAGTTATTTTGCTTTCTGGAATATCTAAATTTAAGTATCCATTTTCTTCTCTTTTTTCTTTTAGGATATTTGCAAGT
>CALYBE010000026.1 GCA_944393735.1 uncultured Clostridia bacterium | reverse complement strand
TTCTGAATCGGTTATGAATGATGATATATCAGATTCAGACACAATACCGGAGAACGATATAAGAAATGATGAGGTAGAATTCTCACATGAAGCTAAGATAGGAAAAATTAGTGATAAAGCAATTTTTTATTTAATGTCTAGAGGTTTGTCAGAAGAAGATGCTAAAGCAATGATAGTAAGGGGATTTGCTTACCCAATATCTAAAGAGCTTCCTGTAGAATATGCGGTTGAAATGAATAATTTAATAAATTTAGAATTGGAGGGAGCAATAGGATAATGTTAAAAGAATTAAAAGTTAATGAAACACCTGTAAGAACCTCACGAAATTTTAATATAAATAATGCTAAATTAAAAGGTATTAATATTCCAGAAACTATAGGAAATTTTGAAAATGTTAACATAATTGGCAAAGTAGCATATAATGTTAGTAGTAGTAATATAACATATGGACTTGGAAATGAACTAATAAAGCAAGTACAAGAAAATGCAAATCAAAATTTAAAAGTAGTTGTAGAAGAAAATATAAATCAAAATGTGGAAATTAATTTTAATTTTGACAAGCAAAACTTAAATTTAATAGATAATATAGAAATAATAGCAAGTGAAAATACTAATTCAACAATTGTAATAAAATATAAATCAGAAAAAGACATACAAGCTTACCATAACGGAATAATAAGAATATTAGCTAAGAAAAACTCTAAGTTAAACATAGTAGTAATTAATCTTATGAACACAGTTTCAAACAACTTTATAAGCTTTGAAAATTTATTTGAAGAAAACGCAAAAGTAAATTATACAATTGTAGATTTTGGAGGAAGAAATAGCATTACAAATTATTATTCTAATCTTGTAGGAGATAACTCAGAAAATATAATAAATGGTATTTATTTAGGAAAAGAAGACCAATTCTTTGACTTAAACTATATTGCTGAACTAAGAGGTAAAAAGTCAAATATAGATATAGAAATACAAGGAGCATTAAAAGATACTGCGAAAAAACATTTTAAAGGTACTATAGACTTTAAAAAAGGTTGTAAAAAAGCAACAGGAAATGAGAATGAAGCATGTATGCTATTATCAGATAAAGCCAAGTCTATTGCTTTACCAATGCTTTTATGTTCTGAAGAAGAGGTTGAAGGAAATCATAGTAGTTCTGCTGGAAAAATTGGAGAAAAAGAATTATTTTACATTATGAGTAGAGGTTTTGAATTAAAAGAAGCAATGAAACTTATGGTTAGAGCTAGATTTAATAAAATACTAGAAAATATAAAAAATGAAGATTTAAAAAAAGAAATTTTACAAGAAATTGATAATAGACTAGATTAAAATTAATATCAAAGAAAAAAGGTTTGAAAAAGAGTGATAGAGATTAAAATATAATAAAAAACAAGTTAAAAAGTTAAAATTACCAAGTGATAAATGGAGGAAAAAGAGATGGATGTAGAACAAATAAAAAAAGATTTTCCAATATTAGAAAACCGAAAAATAGCATATTTAGACAATGGAGCAACAACACAAAAACCAACTGAAGTAATAAGAGCATTAGAAGAATATTACGAAAAAAACAATGCAAATCCACATAGAGGTGCATATACTCTAAGTATTGAAGCAACAGAATTATATGAAAATACAAGAACAAAAATAGCTAAATTTATAAATGCCAAACATAGAGAAGAAATAATCTTTTCAAAAAATGCAACAGAAAGCTTAAATCTATTAGCATATTCATATGGAATGAATAACCTAAAACAAGATGATGAAATTGTTATATCTATTATGGAACACCATTCAAATTTAGTTCCATGGCAAAAAGTAGCAAAAACAACAGGTAGTAAATTGAATTATATGTATATAAATGACAAATTTGAATTATCTGATGAAGAAATAGAAAAAAAGATAACAGATAAAACAAAAATAGTTGGAATAACACATGTTTCAAATGTTTTAGGCACAATTAATAATGTAAAGAAAATTATACAATATGCACATAAAAAAGGTGCAATTGTAATTGTAGATGCAGCACAAAGTATTCCACACATGAAAATAGATGTACAAGACTTAGATGCAGACTTTCTTGTGTTTTCTGGACATAAAATGTTAGCACCACTTGGAATAGGTGTATTATATGGAAAGAAAGAATTACTAAATAAAATGACTCCTTTTTTGATGGGAGGAGATATGATAGAATATGTATATGAGCAAGAAACAACATTTGCAGAATTACCAAACAAATTTGAAGCGGGAACGCAAAATGTAGAAGGTGTAATTGGACTTGGTGCAGCAATTGACTATATTCAAAATATAGGATATGACAAAATACAAGAACTTGAAAAAGAAGTAGTCTCATATGCAAAAAAGGAATTATCAAAACTTAACTTTTTAACATTATACTTAACACCAAATGAAGAAAATCATTCAAGTGTAATTTCATTTAATATAAATGGAGTACATCCACATGATGTTGCAAGTATATTAGATTCTGTTGGTGTTTGCGTACGTTCAGGAAATCACTGTGCACAGCCTCTTATGAGATTTTTAGGTATAGATTCAACATGTAGAGCAAGTTTTTACTTTTACAATACCAAAGATGATGTAGACAGGCTTGTTTCTGGATTAAATAAAGCATATGAGATGTTTAAAAAATATATAAATATTTGAAGTGAAAATGAAAAAATATAATTCATAAAAAAGCAAAAAAGTGTTCGAAAAATATATTGACAAATTTTTATAAAACTGATATATTTTATCTATAGTTGATTGGACTATCTATCCCTCAGCATAAGTGCATAGAATGGCAAGAGATTCTGTGCTTTATGCTCTTGCTAATCTATGCATTTATGCTAATTTAGCCTAAATGTAAATTTTACGTAAGAGGGAGGATAGTACTATGAAATTAATATATGCATTATTAATTTTAGTAGTGTTTTTTGCTGGAATAGGATTTTTAATACATATTTGTTCAAAAAATAAATACGTTTTTAAATATTCTTCCTCAAAAAGAAAAATAGAAATTTACCCTGCAAAGGATAAATTTCACCAACCAAATGGATAAGGGCGAAAGCTCTTATCTTTTATATTTATTATATTATCACATGATAAATTAAAAGTCAATAGAAGAGTTGAAAAATAATTATGATTTTGGTTAAGACTAATTTAAATTTTTAAATTATTAAGCGAGATTTAGCTTTTAGAAAGGAATGAGATAAAAATGGAAGATTTAAATAGTGTATATAATGATTTAATAATGGAACATAGCATGAATTCATATAATAAAAGAAACTTAGAAAATGCAGATTTTTCAGAAATAGGACACAACCCAAATTGTGGAGATGAAATAACATTAGAAGTAAAATTAAATGGAGATAAAATAGAAGATATGGCTTTTTCTGGACATGGATGTGCTATATCTCAAGCATCTACTTCAATAATGATTGACACATTAAGAGGTAAAACAATAGAAGAAGCAAAAGAAATTATAAAAACATTTATAGAAATGATAAAAAGAGAAACTACAGATGAAGAAGAATTAAAAAAGTTAGAAGATGCAATTGCTTTTAGAAATGTAGCAAATATGCCAGCTAGAGTAAAATGTGCTTTACTTGCATGGCATACAATGGAGGATATGTTAAATAAAAAAGCTAATAATGGAAAAGGAAACATAGACTGCTGTCACTAAATGCAATGTATATTTACTAGGTTACAACTAGGGTGATAAAAAATATAAGAATTAAGGAATGAAAAATGGAAAATAAAAAAGTATTATTAGGAATGAGTGGAGGAGTAGATAGTAGTGTGTCAGCATTATTACTACAAAAGCAAGGATATGAAGTAATAGGTGCAACATTAGAACTATTTACAAAAAGTGATAATAATGCAAATGTAGATGCGAAAAACATATGTGCATTATTAGGAATTCCACATTATATATATAATTGCAAAGAAGATTTTAAAAAACATGTAATTCAAGATTTTATAGATTGTTATGCAAATTGCAAAACTCCGAATCCATGTATTGAATGTAACAAATACATGAAATTTGGTGCAATGTGGGAAAAAGCGAAAGAACTTGGATGCAATTATATAGCTACAGGTCATTATGCAAAAACAGAATATAGCGAAAAATATGGAAGATGGGTATTAAAGAAATCAAATGCAGGAAAAAAAGACCAAAGTTATGTATTATGGAATATTCCAAAAGAATTAATTGAACATATATTGTTTCCATTATCAGATTTTCACGATAAAGAAGAAATTCGTCAAATTGCAAGAGAAAATGGACTTAAAGTTGCAGAAAAACCAGATAGTGAAGATATATGTTTTATTCCTGATGGAAATTATAAAGATTTTTTAGAGAAAAATTCAAATATAAAGCAAAAAGAAGGAAACATTGTAAATGCAAAAGGAGAAATATTAGGAAAACATAAAGGATTGTATTATTACACAATAGGTCAGAGAAAAGGTCTTGGTATTTCATATAAAGTTCCATTATTTGTAATAGGATTTAATCCAGCTAAAAATGAGGTTATAGTTGGAGAAGAAAAAGAATTATACAAAAAAGAAATAATTGTTACAAATATAAATTTATTATTAGTTGATGAAATAAAAGAACCAATGGAAGTTGAAGTAAAAACAAGATATTCTGCAAAAGTAGCAAAAGCCCAAATAATGCAAAATGATAATGAAATAAAAGTGACCTTTGATGAGCCACAAAGAGCTATAACACCAGGGCAATCAGCTGTATTTTATATAGGAGATATTGTACTAGGTGGAGGAAAAATAAAATGTTAAATCAATTTTCAAGAACAGAACTATTAATAGGAAAAGAAGGAATAGAAAAATTGCAAAAAGCCAAAGTTGCAGTATTTGGAATAGGTGGAGTTGGTTCTTTTGTTGTAGAAGGACTAGCTAGAGCTGGAATAGGTCATTTAGTAATAGTTGATTATGATAAATATGATATAACAAATATTAATAGACAACTTGGAGCATTGCACTCAACAATTGGCAAATATAAAGTAGATGTAATGAAAGAGAGAATATTAGACATTAATCCTGATGCAAAAGTAGATGCATATAAACCAGATGAAATAGAAGGAGGAGAAACAAATATAGTAAACTCAGAGCTTTCATATGTGGTAGATGCAATAGATACAATGTCTAATAAACTAAAAATAATAGAAAAGGCAAAAGCAGAAAATGTAAGAATTATTACTTCTGCAGGAGCTGGCAACAAATTAGATCCAACTAAATTTGAAGTTGCTGATATTTATAAAACTTCCGTATGTCCGGTATGCAGAATATTAAGAAAAAAACTGAAAGAAATGAACATAAAAGATTTAAAAGTTGTATATTCAAAAGAAATTCCACAAAAAATCAGTAAAGAAGGAGATAAAACTTTAGGAAGTATATCATTTGTGCCATCAGTAGCTGGTTTAATTATAGCAGGTGAAGTTATAAAAGATATTATAAATAATTAGAAAGAAAAAGGAAGGAGAATTATAAAATGCAAATATTCTACGGATTACTAATACCATTTTTAGGAACAACACTAGGTGCTGGAATGGTATTCTTTCTAAAAAATGACTTAAATATATCTGTAAAAAAATTTTTATCAGGATTTGCCTCAGGAGTAATGATGGCTGCTTCAATATGGTCATTATTAATTCCTGCGATAAATTTATCAGAAAATCAAGGAAAAATAGCTTGGTTGGCACCAGCTATTGGATTCTTGCTAGGAATTGCTTTTTTACTTTTATTAGATAGGGTAATTCCACACTTACATATAGATAAAGGAAAGCCAGAAGGAATAAAATCAAAACTAAAGAAAACGACAATGTTAATATTTGCAGTAACATTGCACAATATACCAGAGGGAATGGTAGCTGGAGTAACTTTTGCAGGAGCGCTAATAGGAAATACTGGAATAGAAATGGGAGGAGCATTTGCACTAGCATTAGGAATTGCAATTCAAAATTTCCCAGAAGGTGTAATAATATCATTACCATTGAAGTCTGAAGGTATGTCAAAAGGCAAAGCATTTTTATATGGAACATTGTCAGGAATAGTAGAGCCAATAGGAGCAATAATTACAATATGTTTAACAAATTTAGTAGTACCAATACTTCCATACTTATTATCATTTGCAGCAGGTGCAATGATTTATGTTGTTGTAGAAGAATTAATTCCAGAATCTCAAATGGGAGAACATTCTGATATTGGAACAGTTGGAGTAGCAATTGGTTTTGTTATTATGATGATTTTGGATATAGCTCTAGGATAATATTGAAAAAGAATAATAACCAAAATTGTAATTCATATTCAATTTCAACAAATTTTAAATTTATTAACTTTAAGAAAGGAGGAAAATAATTGCAAGAATTTTTAGAAATATTAGAGGAAACTATAATAGATAGTGTAAAACTATTGCCATTTTTATTTATAACTTATTTAATAATGGAATATATAGAACATAAGACAAGTGATAAAGTAAAAACAATTATCAAAAAATCTGGAAAATTTGGACCAGTTTTAGGAGCAATTGTTGGGATTTTTCCACAATGTGGATTTTCTGTGTCTGCAACTAATTTATATTCAGCAAGAGTTATAACACTTGGAACATTAATTTCAGTATATTTAGCAACTTCTGATGAGATGCTACCAATATTAATAACAGAAGCTGTACCTATATCTACAATTTTAACAATTTTAGCTATAAAACTAATTATTGGAATGATGGCTGGATTTTTAATAGACTTTATTATAAGAACAGTAAAAAAAGAGACACTTGAAGAAGGTAAAATAGAAGAATTATGTGAGCATGAACATTGCCATTGTGAAAATGGAATAGTAAAGTCAGCATTAAAACATACATTTAATATCTTCATATTCATTTTTATAATAACACTTATAATAAATATAGTTATAACATTAATAGGAGAAGAAAACATAGCACAATTTGTTAATCAAAACTTTGTGTTAGGTCCAGTTATAGCAGGGCTAATAGGTTTAATTCCAAATTGTTCATCATCAGTAATATTAACAGAATTATTTATAGAAAATGTAATATCAATGCCAGTTTTAATTTCAGGTGTTGCGGTTAATGCTGGAGTTGGATTATTAGTATTATTCAAGACAAATAAAAACATAAAGGAAAACATCAAAATAGTAGGTTTATTATATTTTATTGGAGTAATTTCAGGAATGATACTAGAATTAATTATGTAGTTTCAATTCACTTTAATACTAATTTTATAGTATTCTAATCTGATTATTTATAAGTTAAAAAATGTGAATTGTAACATTATGTAGCTAAAAATATTAAGAATTTGTCAAAAAAACTTGAAATTTTCTTGATTTTATAAGATAATATATATGTATATTATTGAGTAAAAGTATAATAAAGAATATAGATTTTGAAAATGAAAGGAATAAAAGCATGAAATTATTTGATAAATTTTTAAAAAAATTGAATGCAAGTAGAAACACATTTGTAACTTATATACTAACATTAATTTCACTTTACATAGTAGTTGATAGAGTTGTAGAAATGTTATTAATGATTTTTACAGGTGTATCAGTTTCATATTGGGGACCTTTTAAGTATACATTAGCACTTGCTTGTCCAGTATTTGCATTTTTATTTTCTGGTTCATCAGAATTTGCATCATCCAAAAATACCAAAGTAACATTATTTTTTACATATGTTGTAGCTTTATACATAGTAGCAATATCAATGGTAACACAGTGGGTTAATCAATCTGCATGGCTATTTTTAATATCATTACCAGGTTATACAGAATTAGTAACTGACTTTTCAGAACTTATAAGACCTGCACTTACGGCATTAGCAGTATATTTCCCATTAACAACATTTTATGGAGTATTTAAATTTATCTACTTAGGTGTAAATGACAGTAAAGACATGACTAGATCTATATGGGATTATAAAGGAATAAATTTATCTGATACTAAAGCTGGTCATGGACCATTTACATGTGATTTAGTATTTGGCAAAGATGCTGAAACTGGCAAAAATATATTATTTTCAGAATCAAAAAGATATCAATCTCTATTAGTATGTGGAGGTTCAGGAACAGGAAAAACATCATTAGTAATTGAACCAATGGTTGCAAAAGATATAGAAAAAAAGGCATTTTATATTGCAAATGCTAAAGAAATGGGATATACAGCATTAAAAACAGGTATAGCTGTATTAAATAGACCATATGATAATGAATATTTAAACCAAAACTTTACTTTAAACATGATAACTCCAGTGCCTGGAAAAGAAGCTGTATACAAAGCATATATGAATAAAATGATATTAGCATCATTAGGAAATGATTTTTCTTATAGAAATTTAGGAATAACAGCAATTTCACCAGACTTTGAATCAACATCAAAAATGATAGATATTTGTAAGAATTACCATATTCCATATAATTTAATAGATCCTACAAATAGAAATTCAGTAGGATTAAACCCATTTATATATGATGATGCAACAAAAATTGCAATTACTATTTCATCAGCATTAAAGGCAATGTATGTAAATTCACATCCTGAAATTGAAGATACATATAGAGAAGAATATATTATTCAAGCTATAGAAAATCTAACATTAATGTTAAAAGAAATGTATCCTAGATTAAATGGTGGAGATATACCAAATTTGGAAGATTTATTAAAAATGCTTACAAATTATAGCTTAGTTGAAAAAATGTGTGAAATCATGTGTCAGGATCCAGAATTAGCTGAAAAATATGATCAACAAATAACATATTTTAAAAGAAATTTCTATCAAAATGGAGTTGGAAGAGAACAAACAGAAAAGTACTTATATTTAGCTGTAGCGCAATTAGACAATCTTTTAAGATTACCTGGAGTAAAATCAGTATTATGTAATAGGCATCAAAGTATTGATTTTGATAAAGCTCTTGCAAATGGTGAAGTTACATTTGTATGTACACGTAGAGGAGATTTAGGTAGAACTAGCCATAAAGCATTTGGACTATTTTTTATATTATCAATGCAAAATGCAGTATTAAGAAGACCAGGAAATGAAAGTAGTAGGGTACCACACTTCTTTTATATTGATGAATTTCCAGACTTCATATGTAAAGATACTGAAGCAATATTTACACTATATAGAAAATATAAAGTGGCTACAACAATTACTACTCAGAATATTGCACAACTTGAAGGTAATGCACCAGATATGAAATATAAAGAAACTATCATTTCAAATTGTGCAAATAAAATATTCTTAGGAAATGCAGATAATTCTGAACTAGATTGGTGGCATAAAGAAATGTATCAAAGAAGAACATGGAAATGGAAAAATAGCATGGATATGGGCAAAGTTTCATATGACCCTAAAGTTGGAGATGTAAATTATGGCTATGAAGATTATTGGGCAACAAATAAGTTGGGTACAATGGCATTTAAGAGTGCAGCAATTAAGTTAAAAGGTGATAATGGTGCATATGTCATAAGTGAAGGTAAATTAGATTTCGTAGGCTCAAAATATAAAGAAGACCATCCTGTTAAATTATATAATTTTGCAAAATTTACACCTGGAGTTGTAGAAGAGAATAAAGAAGATAGACGTAGATCAAAATTTAATCCAAAACACATAGACTTTACAGATGAAAGACATGAAATAGATCCTATTCAAACAGATACAACAGATTCTAATATTTTATTTGATAATCAAGATGCAGTTGTAGTAAATTTGAAAAAAAATAAAAAAGAAAACTAAAGTTGAACTTTGGGGATGTTCCTCAAAGTTCAACTTTTAATTTTTTTATAAATTAATGTAAAATGTAAAAAGTTATATATTAATATTTTTTGACAAAAACATAGCTAGTGTATAACAATCTGGAGTTTGTCTGCAAAGTATTAATATATACTTTTTTCTTATATCAACTAAGTTAAAAAAGTCTTAATAATACTTGAAAAAAAAGCAAAATAATAGTACAATATAGTCGGAGTAAAAAAGCTTAAAAAGCCGAAAACATATTTTTTCGACAAGGTTTTGTGCCTTTAGGAGAAAAAATAAGATTAAAACGAAAGGAGATTTACTTGCTATAAAAGCAGTAGCATAAAAATGAAACTATCAGAATTTAATTATGAATTACCAGAAAGATTAATAGCACAAGTACCAATAGAAAAAAGAGACGAATCAAGATTAATGATATTAAATAGAAAAAACCAAACAATAGAACACAAAGTATTTAAAGACATAATAAATTACCTAGAACCGGGAGATTGTTTAGTAAGAAACAACACAAAAGTTATGCCTGCTAGACTTTATGGAAAAAAAGAAACTGGAGCACATGTAGAATTTCTATTATTAAATAGAATTGAAGGAGATATCTGGGAATGTATAGTAAGACCAGGAAATAAATTACATGTAGGAACAAAAGTTAATTTTGGAGATGGATTATTAAACGCAGAAATATTAGAAGTAATGCCAGGAGGAACAAGAAAAGTAAAATTTACATATCAAGGAATATTTAATGAAATATTAGATCAAATAGGTTTAATGCCATTACCACCATATATACATGAGGAACTAAAAGAAAATGATCGATACCAAACAGTATATGCTAAATATGAAGGCTCTGCTGCAGCCCCAACAGCAGGTTTACACTTTACAGATGAGTTATTAAATAAAATTGAAGAAAAAGGTGTAAAAATAGCAAATGTGACATTACATGTTGGAATAGGAACATTTAGACCAGTAAAAGAAGAAAACATAGAAGATCATGAAATGCATTCAGAACATTATTATATAAAACAAGAAGATGTAGATAAAATAAATGAAACTAAAAAGCAAGGAAAAAGAGTAATTGCAGTAGGAACTACTTCATGTAGGGTTCTTGAAACAATAAGTTCACCAGAAACAGGAATGGTAAAACCAACAGAAGGTGACACAAACATATTCATTTATCCTGGTTATAAATTTAAATGTATAGATGGATTAATAACAAATTTCCATTTACCAGAATCAACACTATTGATGTTAGTTTCTGCATTAGCAGGTAAAGATTTTATAATGAAAGCATATAATGAAGCTGTAAAACAAGAATATAAATTTTTCAGCTTTGGAGATGCAATGCTTATAATTTAGTAATTAAAGTAAATTAAGTTATTAGTAATTTATGTAATCATATATTTTTAAAAGAATTGTTAGGAGAGGAATGATAATTAAAATGAAACCGGCTGTAACATACGAATTATTACATGAATGTAAACAAACAGGTGCAAGAAGAGGAGTAATTCACACACCACACGGAGATATACAAACACCAATATTTATGCCTGTAGGAACTCAGGCAACAGTAAAATCAATGACACCAGAAGAATTGAAGGAAGAAGTTAAAGCACAAATTATATTAGCTAATACATATCATTTATACTTAAGACCAGGTCAAGAAATTGTAAAAGAAGCTGGTCGGATTACATAAGTTCATGAACTGGGATAGACCTATATTAACAGATAGTGGAGGATTTCAAGTATTTAGCTTAAGCAGTTTAAGAACAATAAATGAGGAAGGAGTAGAATTTCAATCACACTTAGATGGAAGTAGACACATTTTTACACCAGAAAGTGTAATGAAAACAGAGGAAGACCTAGGAGCAGATATAATAATGGCATTTGATGAATGTTGTCCATATCCATCAACATATGAATATACAAAAAACTCAATGGAAAGAACAACAAGATGGGCACAAAGATGTAAAAAGGCACACACTACAGAAAACCAAGCACTATTTGGAATAATACAAGGTGGATTTTTTGAAAATTTAAGAAAAAAATCAGCAGAAGATTTAATAAAATTAGACTTACCAGGATATGCCATAGGAGGAATAAGTGTAGGAGAACCTAAGGAAGAGTTCTTAAAAATGTTATACTATACAACACCACTTATGCCAAAAGACAAACCTAGGTATTTGATGGGGGTTGGAACACCAGATTATTTAATAGAAGCAGCAACTGCAGGAATAGATATGTGTGATTGTGTATTACCAACAAGAATAGCAAGACATGGAACAGCATTGACATCAAGTGGAAAAATTGTAGTAAGAAATGCCACATATGAAAGAGACTGGGGACCATTAGATTCTGAATGTGACTGTTATACATGTAGAAATTATACAAGAGCATATATTAGACATCTAATAAAAGCAAATGAAATATTAGGTATAAGATTACTTTCAATACATAATTTAAGATTCTTGACAAAATTAATGGAAAGAGTTAGAATGGAAATTGAAAATGATAATTTAGGAACATTCAAAGAAGAATTCTATAAAAAATATGGTTATATAAAATAGAATTTGATTGAAAAATTTAGATAAATCAGATACTGAACAAAAAATTTTGCTTATTGTACTTACATGAGGATTAAAAAGAAAAGATACAAGAGAAAAAATTGTATGACAAAATACATACAATTTTCATATCACTTGATACTGAGCAAGTGATAGAAGGGGGTTACAGTGGAATTATATTATGAAGAAGAAGAAAAAAAAGTAAAAAAATCAAAACTACCAATTGCAATATTAATCTGCATAATTTTACTTGTTATAGTAACATGTGCAATAATATATATGATATATTATATAAATAGTACAACTTTTACTGTTAATATAGATGGTGTAAGTAATAGTGAAGTAAGAGACATAATAGATATTAGAGAAACAGAATCAGGAAATGAATTATATATACCAATAAGGAAAATTGCTAAATATTTGAATTATGAAGATTATAGTGGAGATTACAAAAACAAATCAGAAGATAAGACTAAATGCTATGTAAAAACAGATGACGAAATAGCAATGTTCACTTTAAATTCAAATATTTTAATAAAAACAAGAGGAGATTCAGATTATGAATCTTTAGAAATAGACCAAATAGTATTTGAAAAAGATGGAGAATTATACACAACAATTGATGGAATAGAAAAAGCATTTAATGTAGAATTCATATATCAACCAGATGATAATTTAATAAATATATATACTATGGACTTTTTAGTAACTAATCTAGCCTCTCAGAAAAACATTGAAGACTATTCAGAAGAATTTTCTGATAAAAAAGCAGTATTTGAGAATATGTTAATAGTCATAGAAAATAAGCAATATGGAGTATTAAACTTAGAAACAGATCAATATATTTTAGAACCTAAATATGATTCAATATCATATTTACCATATACCAAAGATTTCTTAGTACAAAGTGATGAAAAATATGGAGTAATGTCTAAAGATGCTAAAATAAAAGTAAAAATCGCATATGATGATATAAAAATATTAGATAATCAAAATAAAATGTATCTTGTAAAAGAGGGGAATCTTTATGGTGTAATAGATACAGATGGAAATACAATAATAAAATCAGATTATCAAACAATAGGATTAGAAAAAAATGACTTTACAGAAAATGGTGTAGAAAATCAATATATACTATTAGACACATTAATACCAGCAAAATATAATAATTTATGGGGATTTTTCGATTTAGAGGGAAATCAAGTAACTGAATTTAAATTTACTGGAGTTGGATGTACATCATCAAAAATTACAAATACTTATCCAGTAGTAGTAGTTCCTAGTCATAGATTAATTGTTGTAGAAAAAGACAAGTTTTATAATTTTATTGACCTAAGAGGAAATGAAAAAATTTCTACATATGTTGTAGATTCAGTATATTTAAGAACAGATGCATCTACAGGAGAAAATACTTATTATATGACCTATAATGGATATACAAGAACTGTGGATGATGTTCTAGAAGCATCATAATAAGAAAATTAGAATAAAAAATAATATAAGTAAATTTATTTGTAAAAATAAGAAACAAAAGAATACAGTAAATTTAAAAAGAATATTAATCAATTTAAAAATTACTGTAAGAAAGGAATGAATCAGACATGGCAACTAAAAGTTCAAATACATGGATATTAATATTATTCATATGTGCTGGATTAGTAATTGGAGGATTATTAGGAAATGTAGCATCTCAAGTAGATTGGCTTAGTTGGTTATCATACGGACAAGAATTTGGATTTTCACAACCATTTGTTGTAGATTTAAATGTTTTATCAATAACATTTGGCTTTTCAATAAATATAAATATAGCAAGTATTGTTGGATTAGCAATAGCTATATTTATATATAGGAAAATTTAAGATAAATAGAAAAATAAATGCAGACTAAATTCAAGCTTAAAGATTTTGAGTTTAGTCTGCATATTTACATTAAAATATTTATTATATAAAAAATGAAAGAATAGGTAATAATATGGAAATGAATGGGGAAAAAATGATAAAAAAAGCTCAAAAAGTTAATAAAAAAATACTAATTTCATATTTGATATGTATTGTAGTTATAATTGGAGCAGCACTTTTAATTGGGTATAGAGAAGAAAATTTAACAACAGAGGCAATAGATTTTACTACTAATGGAGCAATTGGAATGCAAACAGATCAATATGCATATTTAAAAATAGAAGGGTTATCAGATGTAGTTGCAATATATGGAAACACAGAAAATGCAAAAGACTCATCAAATGATCAATATTGTATAGCAATTAGTGGAGGATATTTATATATTGTAGATTTAACAAATGAATTACTAGATGAATTAAAAGATATCCAAGACAATACATATGGTGAATATGAGGGAGAGGGAGACCCAGAACCAATAACTGTATATGGAATGACTGAAGAAATACCTTCTCAATTAAAGGAATATGTATTAGAATATTATAATGAAGGAATAGAAGAAGAAAATCAAATTCCAGAAGAAGAGTTTGAACAATATTTTGGAGATGTATTATTAAATGCAAGAAAAAGACCTGATGATTTATATGTAGAAGATGTAGTTATAACGATTGCCGTATTTGCTATATTTGTGACTATTATAATTCATATTGCAGAAAAAATCAAAATAGGAAGAACAAAAAAATATTTAAAGAAAAATAACTATGAAGAAGACTTAGCACAGCAATTAGACGATTTTGTTGAAGAAAAGCATTATAACGAAAAAGTAATATTGACAAGAGACTTTTTTGTAGATATTAAAAATGGTTTTACAGCATTTAAATATTCAGATGTAAAATGGTTACATGTACATAATGTAAAATATTATGGTGTATTAACT
>CALYBE010000025.1 GCA_944393735.1 uncultured Clostridia bacterium | reverse complement strand
ACACTTGGTTGTTCTGGTTCTACAGGTGTTTCTTCTTCAACCGGAACTAAATATAATTTATATGTACTTTCATAATCATATGTTTCTCTTGCAGCATATCCTTTTGTTCCATTAGATTTCATTACTAAATCCCAATATGTTCCATTTACTTTTGTTGTTGCTTTTTCTAGTCTTGTAACAATTTCTCCAGAATATAGTACTTCACTAAGTGCTGAACCATTTGGAGCATCTCTTAATCTTAATGTTGAAGTTACATTAACTGTTACTAATTCTGAATAAGAAGGTTCAGAAGGAGTTGTTTGAACTGTGTTTGGTCTTGGACATGCTGTTGCAGGCATGTTTTTGAATAAAGGTATTATAAAAGTGTATTCACCATCTAATGAATTATATGTTTCAAATGTTTTTCTTAATTTTGATCCTTCACTTTGGGCAGCTAAAATATTTTGCATATATTGGTGCCAATATAATCCACCTGTTGCTTCAACATCGAATTTTTGAAGATACAATGTATTTTGACCTTTTGCTATGTATTGTTCTGCTATTATTCGTGTTCCACCATCAATTGATGTTTCAATTGAAGTCCAACCTTCTCTTTGAGCTCTTGCTAATCCGTTTAATATAACATTTGCAGTACCATTTCCAGAGGCTCCAATATTAAAGACATTATAATATCCCACATATTGTCCTTGGTAGCCCTCTCCTTTTGATAGTGTACTTCCTGAAGAGCCTTGTTCTTGTAAAATTCTAGCTACTAAATAATAAGCATTTACATTATAATTTCTAGAAGCATTTTCTATTGCACTTATATATGATTGATTATCTAAAAATGTACCTGAAACCATGGCTCTTATTGTATCTATATTATAATCTGTGTAAGTTAATTCCATAAATTGAAATATATCTGAATTATTAGTTGAATTTCTTGGGTCCATCATATATGCAATTGCTGATTGTGATGCACAATACCAAGTTCCATTGTCATATGGTGTAGTTCCACATATTGGGCAAATCCACTCTCCATCATAATTTGCACCTTGTTGAACCAAATTTTTTGGTGATGAACCATGTCCCGTATATTCATTTGCTATTGCTTCATTCCAGTCAATATCTGTATATAGAATTTTAAAGTTCCAGTTTGGATGTTCTGCTTTTAATTGTTGTAAAATTTCTTTTATTTGTGGATACTGATTAGAATCGATTGAATTTATATCAGCATTTACTGTTTGCTCAATTGCATATGATTTTATTTCAAAAATACTAAACATTAATATATATATAATCAATATAAAAATTATCAATATTTTTTTCATCCTTTATTCTTACCCTTTCTTTTGTTTTTCTATATTTTCTATATTTTATCTTCTATTAATTCATTATCTGTATTTATTCGACATAAGTATATCATTTTTGTTTACGGCAAGTCAATATTTGAAGTTTTATTTTTTTATTACATTTATATTACAAAATCTCTCAAATTTTCTACTTTTTGTTTATTTTCTAGCCATTTTATGGTATAATGTTTTTGCAAAAAAAAAAATAGAATTGAGGTTAATATGGTAGAATTACTTTCACCTGTTGGTGATTTTGAATGTTTAAAAGCTGCTGTACAAAATGGTGCAAATGCAGTTTATTTTGGAGCAAATTCTTTTAGTGCTAGAGCTTTTGCTTCAAATTTTGATGATGATACTTTAGAGAAAGCTATAAATTATGCTAAAATTCGTGGTGTTAAAACAAATTTAACTTTAAATACCCTTGTTAAAAATTCTGAGATAACAAATGCCATAGAAATAGCAAAAAAAGCTTATGAATTCGGAATTGATGCAATTATTGTTCAAGATTTCGGATTAGCTAGATATTTAATAAAAAATTTTCCTGGTTTAGCTATTCATGCTAGTACTCAAATGTCTGTACATAATTTAGACGGAGTTCTTGAGTTGCAGAAACTTGGCTTTTCTCGTGTTGTTCTTTCACGTGAACTTTCTTTAAAAGAAATTAAATATATTTGTGAAAATTCTAATATTGAAATAGAGTGTTTTGTTCATGGGGCTTTATGTATATCTTATTCTGGGCAATGCCTTTTTTCAAGTATTGTTGGAGGTCGTTCAGGAAATCGTGGTAAATGTGCTCAACCTTGCAGATTGCCATATGAACTACTAGAAGAAAATCCATCCATTAATAATAAGACTGAAATTTCTAGTCATTCAAATCCTATTGATAAAGGATATTTATTAAGTCCACGCGATTTATGTGGCCTAGATAAACTGCCTGAACTTGTTGATGCTGGAGTTACTTGTTTGAAAATTGAAGGAAGAATGAAATCTCCCGAATATGTTGCAACTGTCACAAGGATTTACAGGAAATATTTGGATTTAATAGAAAAATCACAAGAGTCTGTTTATTCAAATAATTGCAATACAAATAAACAATTTGCAGTTCAAGACAATAAAAATTTTTATATTGATGAAAAAGATAAACAGGATTTATTACAAGTTTTTAACCGTGGCGGATTTTCAACTGGCCATTTGACAAAAGAACCAAATTGCAATCTCATTTTTCCTCAAAAGCCAAATAATATGGGAATTTTTCTTGGAGAAATTTCAAATTTTAACAAAAATAAAGGTTACATTACTTTTACTACAAATTCTACTTTGCATATTGGCGATAAAATTAGTATTGAAAACAGAAAAAATGAGACTGAATTATATACAATTTCTGAGTTAATGTTAAATGACAAAAATATTATTGAGGCTGTTAAAGGTAACAAGATTACAATTGGTAGAATGAAAGGTAATATTTCTATTGGAAATAAAATATATAAAATGTCAGATAAATCTCTTACTTCTTCTGCTTTGGCTACTATAGATAAAGAATTACGTAAGGTTAACTTAAGCTGTGAATTGACTGTAAAGCGTAATCTCCCTATTTGCATAAAAATATATGATGATAATGATATTATTGTTAATATTACTTCAAATATTATTCCAGTTGAAGCTTTAAAAGTTCCTATTACTAAAGAAAGACTTGTTTCTCAACTTGAAAAAACTAACAATACACCTTTTAATTTTAAAAATATTAAAATTGTATTAGATGATGGACTTTATGTTCCTAGCATTAGTAGTATAAATGAGCTTAGACGTATGGGACTTGCTGAATATGAGAAAAAATTAGTTTCTAGTTTTAAAAGAAAGTCAAATATTGAAATTAATAAATTAGATTTTTCTGTAAATTCTGGAAAAACTGGTTTAGAAATTGAAAATATTAAAACAGATGAAAAGAAACCAAATTCATATGAAATTTCTAAAGATTTGTCAACTAAAAAAATTAGTTTATTACTTAATTTATTAAATATGAATTTTGATTATTCTAAACTAAAAAATATTGATAGAGTTTATATTCCCTTTAAATACTTTGTCTTGAAGGAATATTCTTCTATAATAAATACTCTTACTAAAAATTTTGATGCCTATATTTATTTGCCTACTATTATTAGAAATAATTATAATAATCTAATTGATAAGAGTTTACCTCATATTTTAGATATATATAATTTGAAAGGTTTTGTAATTTCTAATATTGGGAATTTCGAATTGTTAAAATCTAATCAATCAGCATATGACTTTATTTGCAATTATACTTTTAATGTTTTTAATAATTTAACTATTAATGAATTACCTTGTAATAATATTACATTGTCTCCTGAACTTAATAAATTAGATTTGCAAAATTTAAGCTTTAGCAATTTAAAAAATTTAGAGCTTATAGTTTATGGTAGAACTCCTTTAATGAATACAAATTACTGCTTACTTGGTAAATCTAATAAATGTTATTCATCATGTAAACACTATTGTAATTCATCTAGCAAGTTTTTCTTAAAGGATAGGCTTGGATTTTTATTTAGGGTTATTCCTGATAATATTGAAACTGTTACTACAATTTATAATAGTAAAATTACTTCTATAGAACATAAAGATATTGCAGTAAATTCTGTAAGAGTTGATATTTTAGATGAAGATATTGATGAGATTAATTATATTATAGATATTGTGAAGAACGGGAAAAAGCTTGAAGGTGATAATTATACAAATGGAAATTTAAATAGATACATTTAAATTAGATGTTAAAATATTTTTTTATAAGTTACCACAATAGTTATATTATAATAAATTATCACAAAATAGTTATATATTAATATTTTTTTGACAAAACATAGCTGGGGTGTAACAATCAGGGTCTTGTCTGAAAAATATTAATATATAACTATTTGTTGTAAATTAAAGCAAAACATTATTTTGTAAGAATTATATTAATTTAGCTTGCTTTTTTCCAATTTTTGTAGTATACTTATATTATACTAAAATAAGAAAGGAAGGCACTTCTATGTTCGAAAATAAGGAATTCTGGCCCGACATCATTGTGTCAACTAATAGAAAAAATAGTTTTGCAGTTAGTGACACCGAAACGAGGACGACCTATGTTATTCCGAGTAAGAGCCTGGTTGGGAAATTTTTGAAGTATCCCGGAGAAATTTTGTCCGAGTTGTTGCAAAGTTTTCCTGGCTATAACGAAAAGGTGATTTACATCACCGGAGAAGCAAACATGAAGATTGAGGAGGTCTATGTTATGAATTGCATCTTATTCTAAGTCTTCTTTACCAGCGTCCCTTTTTGGGGCGCTGGCCTTTTCTTATACGAGATTTTAATCAAAAATTTAATTCATCCTAAAATTAATTTTGTTGCAATTAGCAAAAATGCTCCTGGTAATCCAAGAATTCCGTACTAAAATAGAGGTAAAAAAGTTAAGACCTATATGAAAACTCCATATTCCTCCAACTAGATTAATTATCCAAATTAACACTCCACCTAAAATGGAATTAAATACAAATTTTAAAATCCATTTTATTGGTACTATAAAAATTCGTCCTATTATAAACATAATGCATATGCAAGATAAAAAAATAAGTATATTTATATCCACTAACATCACCTCAAAAATAATAAAGCATATACAATAAAATACTTTACTACTATTTTTATGTTTAAGGTTGGACAAATAGAACTTTTAATATATTTCATTATATTGGCTATTGCAAAAATTATACAGCCATATTATTACTGCCAAACAATCTCATTTTTAATTCATTTGCTCTACTAAAGATGATTCCTTTTCTTTTTGCTATTTTTATTAGATAATCTAATTTAGATAAATTAGCCTTTATTTGATAAGAATAATAATCAATCATATCTTCTTCTGCATATTCAAAATTACATCTTGCAACTTTTAATTTTTCTTTTGTTTCAATAATTGTTTGCATTAATTCAATTTCTCTTTCTTTTTCAGTCTTCCCTTTTAACATTTTTTCTAATAAATATTCTTCTTGCATATTAATTCCTTCCTAAATGCTCATTCAAAAGTAATTTTCATGAGTATTCCTTTTTACAAATTATGTTATTATCTTATGCAAGATTTATCAAATTTATCCATTTTCTATAAATCTTTCTTTTTTTAGATGTAAATTTTAAAAATCTAAATACTTTTTTTGATTAAATTATCTGATTTTTTATTGATATTTCTTGATTTTTATTGTATAATGTTTTCATAATTTTAGGGAAAAAACTTAAAAAAATAAGGTTAAAAAGTTTGTTAAATAATTCTCAAACCCTTAAGAAAGGATGATTTACATGATAGATATTAAATTAATCAGAGAAAATCCTGATGTTGTTAAAGAAAATATCAAGAAAAAATTTCAAGATCAAAAACTTGTATTAGTTGATGAGGTTATTGAATTAGACAAAAAAAATAGAGAGGCAAAATTGAATGGAGACAATTTAAGAGCTGATAGAAAAAAATTAAGCGAACAAATTGGATCTTTAATGAAGTCTGGAAAAAAAGCTGAAGCAGAAAAAATTAGACAAGAAGTGCAGAAAATAAATGATGCAATTGATGAAACCGAACAATTAGAAGAAAAATATTCAGAAGAGATAAAATCTAGAATGATGAAAATTCCAAATATTATAGATGACTCTGTACCAATTGGAAAAGATGATAGTGAAAATGTTGAAGTTCAAAGATTTGGAGAAGCTTTTGTCCCTGATTATGAAATTCCATATCATGCAGATATAATTGCTAGATTTAATGGGTTAGATAAAGAAAGTGCAGGACGTACAAGTGGCGTTGGATTTTATTATTTGATTGGAGATATTGCTCGTTTACATGAAGCTATGCTTGCATATGCTCGTGATTTTATGATAGATCATGGTTTCACATACTGTATTCCTCCATTTATGATAAGGAGTAATGTTGTAACAGGTGTAATGTCTTTTGATGAAATGGAAGCTATGATGTATAAAATTGAAGGTGAAGATTTATATTTAATTGGAACATCTGAGCACAGTATGATTGGAAGATTTATTGATCAGATTGTTGATGAATCTCAATTACCATTGACTTTAACTTCTTATTCTCCATGCTTTAGAAAAGAAATTGGTTCACACGGACTAGAAGAAAGAGGTCTATATAGAGTTCATCAATTTGAAAAACAAGAGATGATAGTTCTTTGTAAACCTGAAGATTCTATGGAATGGTATAATAAAATGTGGAAAATGTCTGTTGATTTGTTTAGAAGCCTAGATATTCCTGTAAGACAACTTGATTGTTGTAGTGGTGATATGGCAGATTTAAAAGTAAAATCATGTGATATTGAAGCTTGGAGTCCACGTCAACAAAAATATTTTGAGGTTTGTTCATGTTCTACATTAGGTGACGCACAAGCTAGACGTTTAGGTATTAGATATAAAACTAAAGAAGGTAATAAGTTTGTTCATACTCTAAATAATACAGTTTTGGCTACACCAAGGGCTTTAATTGCATTACTTGAGTGTAATTATAATAAAGATGGTAGTGTAAATATTCCTAAGGTTCTACAACCTTACATGGGTGGAAAAGAAAAATTAGTACCTGTTAAATAATTTTTTTAAAATCGCCAAATGAATATATTTCGTTTGGCGATAATTGTATTTGACCATTGCAGATATTTATTACTAATATTAATTGATTTATAAATTTATAGAGGAGTTGAGTGATTAATGATTGTTAAAAATCCAAGATTTGAAATTTCAGCAGTTAAAGAAAGTCAATATCCAAAAAAACGGATTGCCTGAAATAGTTTTAGTTGGAAAATCTAATGTAGGTAAATCAAGCTTTATTAATACTATGATTAATAGAAAAAAATTAGCTCATACAAGTAGTGAACCTGGAAAAACACGCCAAATTAATTTTTATAATATTGATGATTTATTTTATTTTGTTGATTTGCCAGGTTATGGATATAGTAAAATGTCTAAACAAGAACAAATTAAGGTTGGAGAATTTATAGAACATTACCTAAAATATAGAAAAGAAATTTCTTTAATCATTTTTTTGATTGATATTAGACATGACCCAACTTCAAATGATTTTTTAATGTATGACTATGTTATTAGAAGTGGTATTCCATGCCTAATTATAGCAAATAAGGCTGATAAAATTGCTAAAACTAAAGTTTCTGGTGCAGTTAAGAATGTTCAAAGTCAATTAAATCCCATTAGAGATATTACTACTCTTCCGTTCTCTTCAGAAAATAAGTTTTATACTGAAGATGTTTGGAAAGTGATTGAAAGTTTTATTGCAAATACTTAGAAAAGAAAATCTTTTAATGTATATGAATAAATCAATTATCATACTATTAAAGAAGTGCAAATCTTTCCTTGATTTGCACTTCTTTATTTTATATTATTCTCCTCTACCTTCAGGTAAAGCATTTGGTAATTCAATTCTAATTCTAATTTTGAATACATATGTGATAACTCTTGCGAATTTTGATTTTTTGAATTTTTGCCATAATGATGGTTTCTTTTCAAATGATATTGATTCTTCATATTCTTGAATTTGTTGTTCTTCTTCATTTTGTTGTGGTACTGTTTCTTGTATTGTTTCTTCTTTAATATCATCTTCATTTTCTTCAATTGCAACAACTTGAGATACAGCTGTTTTTTCTGGTGCTTTCTTTTGTACTTTTTCTACAGTTGGAGTTTCTATGGTTTCTTGTACTTTTGTTTTTGCAGGTTCATTTACTTGCTCTACAGTTTCTTCAACCACTGGTTGTTCTGCTATATTCTCTGATGGTTTTGGAATTCCTTTTAATGCATCGGCAATTTCTATTCCTATATAACTTAAAGCTTTAGACCTATCTTCTATTCTTTCCATATCAATTTCAATATGCAAATTTGACTCTAAATTGTTAACTCTTGCATTTAACAATTTTAATGCATCTTGATAATTTTGACTTTTTCTACTTTTGTCTTTTCCTACTAAATTTAGTGTTTCTATTACATCATCT
The DNA here is from genome assembly GCA_944393735.1 of uncultured Clostridia bacterium. GTDB lineage: Bacteria > Bacillota > Clostridia > TANB77 > CAG-508 > CAG-269. The sequence continues at coordinate 7,466 of CALYBE010000025.1, read as the reverse complement.
GAGAATAGTCCATCAGCTTTTGCTTGTGAAATTCTGTCTTTCCAATCTGATTCTTTTTTCTCAACACAATCTATTAGGTCTCTTAATTTTCCTGATAATATTATATTTTTCTCTCTTTGTCTAATTAGTTCTTCAACCTTTTTTGTATTTTCTTCAAATTGATTTGTAGCATATTCTACCAATCCATAAGCAGCATTATATACACTTACAGGAAAATTTTTTTTCTTTGGATATTCTATTAGATAAGCTTTAATAGATTCAATTAAATCTTTAAAATATGTATCATCATCTAATTGAACTATTTGCTTTTTACTTTTCGGATTAATTAATTTCTCAACTTTATCAATATTTGATAATATTTTTTCTTCTGTAATAACCATTCTTACATTTACTATGCCTGATTTTCTAGACATGCAAACTCCTCCTTTTCCTATGTAGTCTATTTATAAATTCTATTTTATTATATCCCAACTTCCGTAAAACTACAAGGCTTTTTTGTTATTTTTTTGTTACATTTTTGTTACAATTATATTACAATTGTAATATCTTTTCTAAAATGGTAATTTTTTGCATAAATGATTATTATGTTTTTGTTTTTTTAAGGGCTTTTTTTAGTAAATATTTCATGTTTAAATAAAAAGTAACTATTTTGTGATATTTTTCCAATCTACTACGGATATAAGTTTTTTTGACCACAAAATAGTTTTAACAATTTTATTTTAGATAATATATCTTTTTCTATTTATTTTCATTTATCTTTTTTAATTCTTCATGTCTTTTAACTTTTAATGTTGTTGTTTTTATTAATTCATCTTGTGTAATAATAATTTCTCTAATGTATTTATATTTTGGCATCAAATTGTTTACTTCCTTTACTTTTTTCCATAAGAATTCTTTAATATTATCTTCACCTTCTATGTTGTATAATTCTTTTATTAAGTCTTTATCATAAACAATCTTTGCACAAACTTTAACATCTCCATCTTCATCTTTCTTCTCATAAACAAATGATTCTTTAATTCCTTCAACTTTATTTAATAATATTTCAAGTTCTTCTGGAAATACATTTTTACCATTATTAAGTACTATAACATTTTTCTTTCTTCCTGAAATGAAAATATATCCATCTTCATCAATTCTTGCTAAATCTCCAGTGTGGAACCATCCATCTGGTTCAAATACTGATTTGTTTGCTTCTTCATTTTCATAATATCCTATCATTATTGAATTACCTTTTGCCATTAATTCTCCTATTCCATTTTCATCAGGATTATCTATTTTTACTTCGACACTTGGAAATTTCTTTCCTATTGATCCTAGTCTTCTCTCTTTTGGAGTTTCAGCAGCAATTACTGGTGATGTTTCTGTTAATCCATATCCTTGTACAACATCAAATCCTAAATCATAAAAGCCTTTTTCCGTTTCTGGGCTAAGTGCCGCACCACCGGTTACTACGATTTTTAATTTTGGCCCTATGCTATCATGTATTTCTTTAAATAGTTGTTTTCTAAGATCAATTTTTACTTTTAATAATATTGATGATATTTTTTTACCTTTTTTTACAGCTTCTAATTTTCCTTTTTTTTCTATTGATTTAATTATTTTTCTATAAATTATATCAAATACAGCTGGTACTGAAATCATTCCTGTAATTTCATATTCTTTTATATTATCTGCCATGTGTTTTACACCTTCACAAAAGGCTATTGCACTTCCTATTGCCATTGGATATAAAAATCCTACTGTACATTCAAATACGTGATGTAGTGGCAAGAATGATAAGAACCTATCTTCTTCTGTTAAGTCAAATCTTTGGATTATATCCATAATATTTGTTACAATATTTTTATGTGATAACATAACTGCTTTTGAAATTGCTGTTGTTCCTGATGTGAATAACATTATTCCCATTGCATTTGGATCAATCTTTGCTTCCAAAAATTCTTTATTTCCTTCAGCTAATAATTTTTTTCCTTTTTCTACTAATTGCTTTTGAGAATATATTCCGTTTTCATTTTCTTCTAAATCCATTGAAATAAATACTCTTAAATTAGTATTCTTTTTTTCTCTTAAACTATTCATTATATTTTCATATTTTTTTGAATAGAATATGGCTTCTACTTGTGAACGTAAAATTAAACTTTCTAATTCATTATCTGGTAATGCTTTGTCTAATGGAACTACAATTCCTGTTCCTGTTACAATTGCTAAATAAGCTAATTGCCATTCATATCTATTTTCTGATATTACTGCTATTCTTTTACCTTTTAATCCTGTTTGTATTAATGCTGTTCCTAATGCATTTATCTCGTTTCTGAATTCTTCATGTGTAATTGTTCTGAATTTTCCTTTTTGCTCTGTCTTAAATATGTAGGCTGGTCTTTTTCCATATGCTTCACCTGATTGTTTTAGCATGTCTTTTAAATCTGTAAATTTCATTTTTCTAGATTTTGTTTCCATTTTTCATCTCTCCTATTTTTTATATTTAATTATTACTATAATTAGTATCTTTTTTATTTTTGTATTTTATTTTTTGCATTTTTTATTTTTAATTAATTATTCTTTACTTTCTATTATATTTATTATTTGCTGATTTTATTGTTTATTTATTTTTAATTTTATTAATTATTATTTTTATTTATAGTTTTATTTTTTGTTTTTTTATTTATTAATTATTTTATTATTTTTTATTATTTAATTGTTTTCTATTTGTTCATTATTTTTTATTTTATTATTTTGTTTCTTTTATTTTTAATTATGGTTTATTATTTTTGGTTATTTAATTGTTTTCTATTTGTTCATTATTTTTTATTTTATTATTTTTCTTTTTTATTTATAGTTTATTATTTTTAGTTATTTAATTTTTTATTATTTAATTCTTATTTTTTTATTTAATAATTATTATTTTTTCTTTTGTATTTTTATTAATTATTTTTAATTTATTAATTATATTTATTGTTTTATAAATTTAAATAACTTATTTATTTTTTGAGCTATTATTTTTAATTTATTAATTAGTTAATTTTTAATTAGTTTTTATTAAATAATTATTTATTTATTTTTTTTGCATTAAACTTCTTATTTATTATTTTATTTTTTATCTTTTATTTATAATTTAAAATTTTCAATATATTTTATATTTATATAAAATTATTTATTCTGATTATTTATTTTAATCTTAAACTATTTATTACCGTGTTTTCATATTCATGATATAATTTTAATATATTCATCTCTGTTCCTTCTCTTTTTTTGTAAACTAAAGTTGAACAAATTAATCCATATATTTCTGATGCAATCGCTCTTGAATCTCCTTGCTTTATTTCTTTTTTTTCAATTCCTTCTTGAACAATTTTTTCAATTGTACTTATATATTCATATACAAGATTTTGACATTTTTTATTTCTTTCTTCGTTTCCCCAAAATTGACTTAATAATATAGTTATTATATCTTCGTATTTTGCTACTATTTTTATTTGTATTAATACAATTGCTTTTATTTTATCTATGTAGTTTTCGTGTTTTGCTGTTTTGATATCAATACTGTTTTGTAATAGCTTTATTCCTTCTTCTATTAAAAAATTAAATATTTCTTCCTTACTTGAAAAATGATAATATAATGTTCCTTTTGCTACTCCTACTGTTGCAGTTATATCTTCTATACTTGTTGCATCATATCCTTTTTCTGCAAATAACTTCATTGATGTTTCAAATATTTTTCTTTTTGTTTTATTCATTCTCTTCACCTATCTTTTATTATTTTGCTTTTATAATTTAAAAAATTATATATAATTTCAAATCTGCTTTTACATTCATATTATATAATGTTCTTCGCTTTTATGCAAGACATTTTTTGAAGTTTCTAATTATTAGTCAATTTTCTTTATTTCTTAAAATTATTTTACATTCTTAATATTTACTTTATGTATTCTTTTTAGTTTACAAAGTTGTCCACATTTTGTTTATTCACAAGTTGTGGATAATGTGGATAACTCTGTGAATAACTTTAAATAGTAATCTTTTTTTCACAAATTATTCACATTCTATTGTTGAAAAAATATTATTTTACATTTATTTGCTTTTTACATGGTTTTTTATGTAACTTTTTGTATGCTACATAAAAAAAACGGTATAACCTTTTATGATATACCATTTTCTTTTTAATTTAATTGGCTCAAATTCTTTGATATTTTATTATTTTAACTTTTTTATACCTTCTTTTTTAAATTTCTGTAATACTCAGCAATAAGCTCATCTAATTCAATACTTAATTGATACACAACACTGTAGTCTTGTCCCGAAACAATACTCTCATTTAATTTATCACGTAATTCACAAATTTCATCATTTAACATACAGTATCACTCCTTTTTTACATTATTTTGTATTTACCTTTATAAATTAACATATTTTTACAATTGAGTCAATAAATTATTTCTTTTTTTTGTTTTTCGTATGACCTTTTTCTTTTATTTTTGATTTTTTTTGATATATTTCTACAAATTCTATTATTTTTCATCAAAATGTTTGTTACGTTTTTATTACTTTTTAGTTACATTATTTTTTTTATTACATTACATTATTTTGATTCATTGTTTTTCTTATTAAATTATTACTTTTTTGTTACATTTTTATTTTTTTATTACGGAAATTATCATTTTATTTTCATCAAAAATTTCTTTTAAAACTTGTTCAACATATTGTTCATTTATAATTGCAATTTCATCTAAAAAGTCAAAACTGTTTATTTCTTTAAAGAAATCTGATAAGAACATTCTAGCAATATCTGCTGTATCATTAAATTCTTTTACATTTTCTCCATAAATTCTTTTTTTAATTCTAGTAAATTCTTTAACATCTATTCCATTTTGTTTCATTTGTGCTACTGTTTGTTTAAAGTCTTGATATACCTTTTCTGGTTCTTTAGATTGCCCTGTTATAAGTACATGTGCATATTCTCTTCCATATTCATAATCTAAACTAGGGGTGACAAAAAGTATTCCTTCATCATATAATTTTTGGTATAATTTTGAACTCTTTCCAATTATCATGTTTAATAATATTTCTATTGCAATATGTTTTTTTACTCTTTCCTTTGTATCTACTAATTTGTCTTTTATTCCTATTGTAAATAGTGGTTCACTAACATCCATTGTTTGCTCAATTTTCTCTTGAACAATTTCTTCTGGTTCTTCTGGGTAGATTCTTTTTATCTCTCCATTTGCTTTTTTGTCAATTAGTCTTTTTTTAATTTCTTCTAATAATTGGTCTGGTTCAAAATCTCCACATATTACCATTGCCATATTTGATGGGTTGTAAAATGTGTTATAACATTTATATAAGATATCTTTATCTATATGGCTTATTGTTTCAATTGTTCCTGTTATATCTAATTTTACAGGGTTTTCATGGTACATGGCTTCTAAAGCATTTAAATAAACTTTCCATTCTGGGTAATCATCATACATCATGATTTCTTGACCTATTATTCCTTTTTCTTTTTCTACATTTTGATCAGTAAAATATGGGTGTTGTACATAGTCCATTAATTCATCCAAAGCTGGATAGAAGTTTTCTGTACATTCAAATAAATATGCTGTGTGGTCATTTGTTGTATATGCATTTGCTTCTACGCCAAGTGCTGTAAGAGTATCTAAGCTATTTACTCCACTTTCTTGTTCAAACATTTTATGTTCTAGAAAATGTGCAACTCCCTTTGGCACTTCTGTTTCTTGATTTTCTCCAGGAACTATAAATTTGCTATCATTTGAACCATAATTTACTCCCCAGATTACAAATTTCTTTTGAATCCCTTTCTTGGGAATAATCAATATTGTTAAACCATTTTCTAGCTTTTCAATATATACTTTTTCTTTTACCTTAGTGTTTTCTATTATTTGCATTTTTTTCATTCCTTTCTATTATCTTATAAAAACTATTGTCTTATACAAATTCATAAATTCTTTTCAATATTTTATTTTTCTGTTGTCTTATCTCTTAAAAAATATATTGTATTGATTGTTATTGAATTAGCAATCTTTATTATATCTTCTTTTGTTATTTTTTCTATTTTACTTATATATTCATCTAATGATATTTTGTTATTTGTTAATTCTTGTCCAAAGAAATAAGTAATTTCTGTGTCTTGTTCATCATCAATACTTTTTATACTTGATATTATTCCCTTTTTGGCATTTGCGATATCATCTTCTGTAAAATTACCTGATTGCATATCTTCTAATTGTTTTCTTATTATTTTCATTGCTTTTTCATAATTTTTGATTTCTATTCCGCATTTTATAAAAATGTTACTTTTATATCTCACATAACTTGAGCCAGCTGAATATGCTAAACTTGCTTTTTCTCTAACTTCTTGGAACATTTTTGAATTTGCTGTTCCTCCTAATATTGCATTATATAAAAGTGTATCATATTTCTGGTCTTCATTTTCTAAATTTACATCTAGTCCTATTACTATTTTTCCTTGTGTTACATCCATTTCTTCTATTACTTCTTTTTCTTGTTCTTTTGGTTTTTCTTCTAATTTATCAATAATATATTTTGGATTTCTTTCTTGTAATTTTTTTATATTTTCATTTTCTTCTACTAGTTTTGATGTATCTTCATCAATGTTTCCAGATACAAATATGTCTATTTTACATTCTGAAATCATTTTTTGATAGTATTCATATAGATTTTGTGCATCTATGCTATCTAAATCTTCAATATATCCATATTTATATAAACCATATGGTTTGTCTTTATACATTTCTTCTATACATCTGTTTAATGCATACCTAGCTTTGTTGTCTGATTTTCCTTCTATTATTCTTTTTATATTTTCTTTTTCTTGATTAACATATTCTTCTTTGAATTTTCCGTTTTCTATTAGTGGATTAAAAGCTATTTCTAATAATTTTTCAATGCTTTTTTTCAACATGTTTTCATCTTTTTGTGGAATAAAATTGTCATTTATTGATTCTAAATAGAATTTTAATATATGATTATCCCCTGTCTTATCTAATCCATTGTCAAAACTTGCTCCATACATTTCTTCTAGTTCTTGGTTTATTTGTGCAAGTGTAGGCATGTTTTTGCTTCCTCTTCTTAATACTGCTGTTACTAATGAATTTTTTGTTACGTTTTCTCTAGTTATTGGTAAACTTAAAAATATTGCTATTAAGTTTGTTTTAAATTTTTCAGTTTGTATTAAATGTAACTTTATTCCTTTCTTAATTTCTTTTTCTTTGTATCTCATATCATAACCTCCATTTTATTTAGTTTTCCCTTTATTTTTTATTAAATGTATTTTTATATGGAAAATTTTTTCCAACTTTTTCTACTCAATAGTATAATACATTTTTCATTAATTATTCAAGACATATTTAAAGAAAAAAAGCAGAAAAAAATCGGCTCTCATGCCGATTCTTTATTAAAATTTTCTTTTTCTTGCTGCCTCTGATTTT
>CALYBE010000024.1 GCA_944393735.1 uncultured Clostridia bacterium | reverse complement strand
TTCTTTTTTTTATTTTTGAATTCTTGATTTGTACCAAATCCACAGATTTCATAAAATTTTATATATTTTTTACTATTATATCTCTTTTTAAGAGATTATTTTTTATAGTTCCACTTCCTACAAATTCCTCATTTGCATAAATTTTATATATGCCATCTTTAGAATTATATGTCAATTGTACACCATTCAAAAATAATTTCAACCTTTTTTCATCTAGTTTTATACTTTTTTTATTATTAAAAAAATCTTCTATTGTTATAAAAACTTTTTTATATTTGTTTTCATTTAATAATTGATTTATATCTACTTTTTGATTTTTAATTTCATGTAATTTATTTTCAAGATCTTCAATTTTTATTGAACTTTCTATGTAAAAATCTCCAACTCTAGTTCTATTTAGTTCTTTCATATAACCTACAGTTCCTAGTCTTTTTGCAATTTCTTCACACAATGTTCTAATATACGTCCCTTTTGAACAGTCTACTCTAAATTCAATTGTTTTATTTTCAATATTTATCTGCATTAATTCTAAATTAAATATTTCTATGTTTCGTGGCTCTACTGTGACATTTTCGCCATTTCTTGCATATTCATATAATTTTTTTCCATTTACTTTTATTGCTGAATACATTGGTGGTATTTGCTGCTGTTTACCTATTAGTTGTTTAAAAACATTTTCTACATTCGATTGATTTAAGCTCATATCTTGTACTTCACATATTTCTATAACTTTTCCTTCACTATCTGCTGTATCTCTTTTTTCTCCTAATTGTAATATAGCTTCATAAGTTTTATCATGATTTATTAAATATTTTGAAAGTTCTGTACCTTTACCTATAAGTAATGGTAATACTCCTGTTGCATTCGGGTCTAATGTTCCTGTATGTCCAACTTTTTCATTAAAAATTTTTTTTGCTTTCCTTACAATATCATGTGAGGTGCAACATTTAGGCTTATTTATTATAATTATTCCATCCATGAACAATTCTCCATTATACGTTTCCTATTCTGTATTAATTATGTAATTTATCATTAAGATTATTATGTAATTCTCATATTATATATTATTTATTCATTTCTTGTTTAATTGCATTTAAGACTTTTGCTTTAACTTGCTCAACATTACCTAACACAAAACATCCTGCTGCACCTGGATGTCCACCACCGCCTAATAACATAGCGACATCTGAAACATTTACTTCATCATTAGAACGTAATGAAACTTTAAAACCAGCTACTCCTTCTTTTTCCTTTAATAATACTGCAACTTCTACTTCTTCTATATCTTTAATCATGTCTACAACACCTTCATCATCACCTATTTCAGCTTCAGCTTTTTTATAATCTTCTAATGTTAAATAAGCAATTGCAACTTTTCCTTCTTCAAAAAACTCTAGTCGCTCATACACTATTTTTTCAAGCTCACAATGAGCTTTACTTTTATGACGTAATGCCCTTCTGCAAATTTCTTTTATCTTAGCTCCATCTCTTATTAATTCTGCTGCAAATTCAAATGTCTCAGGAGTTACCTCTCCCCATTGGAATCCGCCTGTATCTGTAATAATTCCAGCTAGCAAACATGTTGCTAAATCTTTATCTATTTTTACTCCATAATACTCAAACATTCCTATTAATACTTGACAACATGCTGGTGCTGCTGGATCTACATAATTAAGGTCTGCAAACATTGAATTTACTGAATGATGATCTATTTCTATTGTTTTTTTAGCTGTTTCAAAATATTCTTTTCCAGCTGCTAGTCTTTTTAAATCAGAACAATCTACAGATATTGCTAAATCATAAGGCTCATCTTTACCCTTCTGTAGAATTTCTTCAGAACCAGGCAAAAATTTAAAGTCTTTTGAATATTCTGGTATTACTACATCAGCATTTTTTCCAAATTGTTTTATAGCATGCATTACAGATAGAGAGCTAGCTACAGCATCTCCATCTGGTGATTCATGACATAATATTACAATTGTTTTTGCTTTTTTTATTTCTTCTTTTATATTATCTAAAGTCATTATCTATCCTCCTGTTTTGAATATAAATATCCAAAACTACTTATTATTTTTATTATTTAATTCATTTATAATTTTATCAATTCTAGCTCCATATTCTAATGATTCATCTAATTCAAATACTAGCTCTGGTGTATTTCTTAAATTTACTCTTTTAGCTAATTCAGACCTTAAAAATCCTGAAGATTTTTTTAGCCCTGCAAGTGTTTCTTTTACATCTTTTGAATTTAAAATGCTTACTGAAACTTTTGCAAATTTCAAATCTGGTGTCACCTTTACCCTAGTTACACTTACCATTCCAGTAACACTTGGTTCTTTTAATTCATAGCTAATTAATTGACTAAGCTCTTTTCTATATTCTTCATCAATTCTTCCTAAACGATTATTATTTTTTGGCATCTGTTTCTGCACTCCCTTCCGAAGTTTATTTTTTTAGCTTTAGGACTTCTTTCAATATTTTAACATTTTGATTCTTTTATTTAATCTCTTGAAATATTAATATTTCAAGAATAAGGAAACAATACTAAAAATCAAAATTATCTTTTTATTTCCTCCATAACATAAGCTTCAAGAATATCTCCCTCTTTAATATCATTATACTTTTCAATTTGAATACCACATTCAAAGCCCTTAGAAACTTCTTTAACATCATCTTTAAATCTCTTCAAAGACGCAAGTTTTCCATCATGAATAACAACATTATCACGAAGAACTCTTACACCAGCATTTCTTTCAAGTTTACCATCCAAAACATAAGCTCCACCAATAACCCCAACATTAGAAATCTTAAATGTCTGTCTTATCTCTGCATTACCTATAATTTTCTCTTCATATTTTGGTGCAAGCATACCCTTCATAGCAGACTCTACATCTTCAATAGCTTGATATATTACAGAATATTGTTTAATTTCAACTTCTTCTTTTTCTGCCATATCCTTAGCTGTTGGCATTGGACGAACATTAAAAGCAATTATTATAGCATTTGATACTTTAGCAAGTGTTACATCTGTTTCTGTAACAGCACCTACTGCAGCATGAATAACTTTTACTTTTACTTCATCATTTGACAATTTTTCCATTGACTGTTTTATAGCTTCAACAGAACCTTGAACATCAGCTTTAACAATTAAATTAAGCACTTTCAAATTTCCTTGTTCCATTTGGCTGAATAAATTGTCTAAAGTTACTTTTGCTGTCGCATTTATTGCTTTTTCTCTTTCAATACGTTTTCTCTTTTCAATTAAATGTTTAGCTGTTTTTTCATCTTCAACCTCATAGAATGTATCACCTGCTTGTGGTACTTCGGTTAGTCCAGTAATTTCTACTGGTGTTGATGGACCAGCCTTCTTTACTTTTTTACCTTTTTCATCTGTCATGCTTCTTATTCTACCAATTGATGAGCCAACAACTATTGTATCTCCAACATCCAGAGTTCCTCTTTGAATAAGCATAGAAGCTACTGCTCCTTTATGTTTATCAAGTCTTGCTTCTATTACAACACCTTTAGCTTGTTTATGTGGATTTGCTTTTAATTCTAATACATCAGCTTCTAATAATACCATTTCTAGTAATTGGTCAATATTAGTATGATTTTTAGCTGAAATTGGAACATATATTGTATCTCCACCCCATTCTTCAGGAACTAAGTCATAAGCCATTAATTCTTGTTTTACTTTTTCTACATTGGCATCTGGTAAGTCTATTTTGTTTATTGCAACTATAATAGGTATTCCAGCTGATTTTGCATGATTTATTGCTTCTACTGTTTGTGGCATTACACCATCATTTGCAGCAACTACAAGTATTGCTATATCTGTTATTTGAGCACCTCTTGCTCTCATTGCTGTAAAAGCTTCATGTCCTGGTGTATCTAAGAATGTTATTTCTCTATCATTTACTTTTACCTTATATGCTCCTATATGTTGTGTAATTCCGCCAGCTTCTCCTTCTATTACATTTGTTTTCTTAACAGCATCTAATAAAGAAGTTTTTCCATGGTCTACGTGTCCCATTACAACAACTACTGGTGGACGTGGCTCTAAATCTTCTTCTTTGTCTTCTGAATCGTCGAAAAGTATATCTTCTTCTGTTATAGTTTCTTTTTTGTTTACTTTTACTCCAAATTCATCTGCAATCAATGCTGCTGTATCAAAATCAATTTCATTATTTATTGTTGCCATCACACCATATCCTAGTAATTTTTTTTTTTTTTTTGCTGTTGTTTTCTTTAATTCTGCTGCAAGGTCTTTTACTGTAATTGTTTCAGGAATTGTTATTTCTTCTAGTTTGAAGATTTTTTGTTTATTTCTGTTCTCTGTTTCTTTATTTACTTTTTTCTTTCCTCTTTTTCCTCTTTGAGTAGTTAAATCATAATAATCTAACATTCCACCATCTTGATCTTCAAACATATTAGATAAACTTTCAGCTCTTTTTAATCCTTTTAATTTATGCTCGTTAATTTCACCATTTTGGTTACTTTTTCTTGATTTATTTGCTTTTTTGTTGGCTCTATTATCATCAAATTTGCTATTTACTTTTTGCTTATCTATTGCTTTATTATACTCTCTTGAAGGTTCTTTTTCTATTATATCTACTGCCATTATGTCTTTTATATTTTTTTCAATTCCTTTTTCGTCTAATGGCCTATTTCCACCAAATTTAGGGTTTCCACCTTGTCTATTTCTATTATCAAATTTTCCACTATTTGAACCATTTTGAGAATTTTTGTTTCCGAATTTTGAATTATTTCTATCAAAGTTATGGTTTCCTGTATTGCTATTATGTTGATTTCTATTATCAAAGTTTCTAATATTATTTTTTTTGTCAAAGCTTCTACCATTATTTCTGTCATTATTAAATTTATTTTTATTTTCAAAATTTCCATTTTGAATATTGTTTTTATTATTTTGTCTAAAATCTCTATTATTATTATTAAAATTATTTTTATTTTGGTTAAAGCTATTTTCTTTTTTTAATTCTGGTTTCATATCAACTTTACTTTCTGGCTTAATTTCTGTTTTTTCTAATTTTGATTCTATCTTATTTTCTATTTTTGGTTCTGGCTTTGCTTCAAGTTTTGTATCCTCTTGTTTTTCTGCTGTTTTTGGTTTTAAATTAATATCTTCTTTTTTCATTTCCACATCCATTTTATTTTCTTTTACTTCTACCTTTTCTTCAACTTTTGGAACATTTTGTTCCACCTTTTTGGGTTCTTTCTTTAATCCGAATAACTCATCTACTGTCATTGGCTTAGATGGCTTATTTCTATAAACAATATTAAAATCTTTGTTTTGTCTTCTTTCTACAAATCCTATATTATTGTTTTTTCTTTCTTCCTTTTTTAATTGTTCTTTTGGCTGTTGTTTTTCATCTGCTATTATTACTTCTCTTCTTATAATAACTGGTGAATCATTTCTGTCTTCTTTTTTATTGTGTTCCTTTTTAACTTCTTCCTTTTTTATTTCTTCTTTTTTTGGTAAATCTGTTTTTACACTATTTTTTATTCTTTTTGCATCTTCTTCACTTACTGAACTTAAATGGCTTTTTACATCTATGTTTAATTTAATTGCTATATTCATTACTTCTTTACTTGTTAATCCTAATTCTTTTGCTATATCGTACATTTTTATCTTACCCAATAACATCACCCCCACTTTTCTTGCCGTTTGCAGATTGTTGAGATGAACTTGTAGTTTCTTTCAACAATTTATTTTTAATGGCATTTTCTATTTCGTTATATGTTTTATCAGAAATATTAACATTTAAAGCATTTTCTAGTTTTTTTGTTTTCTTTGCTTTTTCTAAACATTCAATACTATAACAAATATATGCTCCTCGTCCTGGTTCTTTGCCTTTTTCATCTACTTTTACTATATTATCTTTATTTTTTACTATTCTTAATAATTCATTTTTGTTTTTTTGTGTTCTACAAATCACACAACTTCTTTGTGGTAAATTCTTCACCTATATCCTCCCAAGATTAATATCTTATTGATTTTTTCTAAATAAATTACTTTTCTCATTTCTTCTTTTGCATTTTCACAATATACTTCACTTTTTTACATAGTTTATTAGTATCTGTAGCATTATTTTTCAGATTTCTCAACTTCTTCTTGATTTTCTGATGTTTCTTGTGCTCTTTTAGCTAACATTTCTCTAAATTGTGTTTCTGATTTTATGTCTATTTTCCAACCTGTTAATTTTGCTGCTAATCTTGCATTTTGACCTGATTTTCCAATTGCAAGAGAAAGCTGTTCATCTGGAACTATTACTTGTGCAAATTTTTCTTCTTCTTTTATATCTACTGCCATTATCTGTGCTGGAAGTAAAGCTGATGCAATAAATATACTTGGGTCTGCATTCCATTCTATTACATCTATTTTTTCTCCATGTAATTCATTTATTACATTTTGTATACGTATTCCTTTTTGTCCTACACATGAACCTACTGGATCTATGTTTTCATTTGGAGAATAAACAGCCACTTTACTTCTTAGTCCTGGGTCTCTTGATACACTTTTGATTTCTATTAGTCCTTCATATATTTCTGGTATTTCAAATTCTAATAGTTTTCTTACAAAGTCTGGATGTGTTCTTGATACAATTGCTTGTGGTACTCCTTTTTCTCCTCTTTCAACATCTACTACATATGCTTTTATTTTGTCATTTACTCTGTATGTTTCTGTAGGTATTTGGTCTTTTGGTAACATTATTCCTTCTAGTTTTCCTAAATCTAATATTACGATGTGTTTGTCTGCTTTTTGTATTATTCCAGTTACAATTTCTCCTTTTCTTTCATTATATTCGTTAAATACCATGTTTCTTTCTGTTTCTCTTAATTTTTGAATTATTACTTGTTTTGCTGTTTGTGCTGCAATTCTTCCAAAATCTCTTGGTACTATTTCAACTTCTACTGTATCTCCTAATTTTAAATCTTTATTTATTTTTCTTGCATCTTCTAAGCTTATTTCTAAAGCATCATCATTTGCTCTTTCCATTACTTCTTTTATTGCATATACATGTGTTGCCCCTGTTTGTTCATCCATTTTAACATCTACATTTTCTAATGCGTCAAAATTCTTTTTGTATGCTGTTATTAAAGCTGTTCTTATTGATTCTAATAATTCTTCTTTTTTGATTCCTTTTTCCTTTTCTAATTCTTCTAAAGCTGATATTAATTCTTTGTTATCTATTGCTTTCATTTTTTTCCTCTTTCCTTTCTTATGGCACAATTCTGGTTGGAAAATAATTGAATTTTATGTAGTTAAAATTGATATGGCTTTTCAATACTTACTTTTCTACCAGTCGTATACAGTTTTAATTTGTGCTACATTCTTCCTTTCTAATTCTATTTCTTCATCTGTTTTTATTGTTATAGTATCATCATTAAAAGCTTCTAAAGTTCCCATATATTCTTTTTTTCCTTTGCTATCTTTTTTGAATAATTTAACTTCTACTTTTTTTCCTAAGTTTTTTGCTAGGTGTTTGTCTTTTCTAAGTATCCTCTCTATACCTGGTGATGATACCTCTAAAAAATATTGTTCTTTGATGTAATCTGCTTGATCTAACAATTCATTTATTTCATTGCTTACTTTTTCACAGTCATTTAGGTCTATACCATTTTCATTATCTATGTAAATTCTTAAGTAATAGTTTGGTCCTTCTTTGGCATATTCTACATCATATAGGTCATATCCTATATTTTCTATTTTGTCTCGTAATAATTCTTCTACCTTTTCTTCTATTTTTGCCATAAACCCTCCTTTTTTCTTAATTTTACTTCATCTTTAATTTTAGTAAAGAATTTTATTTATTTTATCTACAAGCAATTTTTTATAAGATTAAAGAGTAGGATTTGTTCCTACTCTTCTGCGCTCTTTTATGTACTTTATTATTATACCCAATTTTTAGCATAATTGCAAGGTTTTTTGGGAATTTTTTTTATTTTTTCATATATTTAGATACAATTTACAAATTATAAATTAATATAAAGAAATTTTGATATATTAATATTGAATATATTTTGAATGTGATTAGAGAAAATTTATAAAATATTAATATATCAAATTTCTGGTTAATAACTTATAAACTGCAATATAACAAACTAATTATTTAAATATATAGTTGGATCTAAATATTCCCCATTTCTTAAAAGTTCAAAATGCAAATGACTATCCATACTGCTCTCAAAAGCTGCTGTATTTCCAACTGTACCTATGGTTTGTCCTTGTTCCACTTCTTCACCTTCTACAACAAACTCTGCTGTAAGTAAGTTTGAATATACTGTTTCAAATCCGTCATCATGAGTAATTACAACTGTCAAGCCGTATCTCGGATCATTTACAATTGATTTAATAACTCCTGGAGCAGATGATTTTACTACACTTGTTTTATCTGCTTTTATGTCAATTCCTGTGTGTGTAACCCACTCTTTTAAAGTTTCTGAATAGATTAAATTTTCTTTAGCAAATTCACTAATTATTTCACCTTCAATTGGTTTTATAAAACTAATTTCTTTTTTAGTTTCTACAACATTTGCTCTATCATCTGTATTTGAACTATCTGTATTTGTTTGTGATGTATCACTTTCATCTGGCACATCTTGAGTTGTAGAAGTTTCACTTGAAGTTGTAGTATTATCTGTAGAATTTTGATGTTCTGTACTTGTTGTATCTTCATTTGTTGTGTTATTATTTAATAAGTTTGAATTACTAGAGCTTTCAGTATCTTCTTTTAGATTTTTTTCTGTTAGAGCATTTTCTTGTTCTTCTACTGTTTTTCCCATTGAAGTGCTAGCATTTTCAGTTGATTCATCTAAAGTTTTATTGTCTGCAACATTATTTTCTGCTGTTTTTTCTAATTCTAAATTTGTTTTATTTGCCATATACATTACAATTCCTATTGATATAGCAAGAATTAAAAATATTACTGTTCCAACATAAATTATCAAATTATCTTTTTCTAAAAATCTTTTTCCTCTTTTCATAAATTTCCTCCTTAATACTTTGTTATTACAAGTATTTACTTTTTTTCAAAGATTATTCATTTTATGGAAATTTATTAGGCAATTTTAAAATATAAGATATTTTTTTATTTATTATTGTACTCTGTTTTTTATGAAAGAGAATTTACCTCTACAATCTCCACTCCTGTATAGAAATGTTTAATTATTTCTTCATAATTTGAACCATTTTTTGCCAATGCATCAGCTCCAGTTTGGCTCATTCCAACTCCATGGCCATACCCTATTACAGAAAAAGTTATATTATCTCCATTAATTGATACAACAAAATTTGTTGATCTTAGTCCAAAAATTGTTCTTGCCTCTGTTCCTGCAATTTCTTTATTACCTATTTTTATTGTTTTTACTCTATTACTTGTAGTATATTCTAAAATTGATATACATCCTTCTTGAGAAAAGTCTATTTCAAAATCGGGATATTTTTCTTTCATTTTATTTTGTAATTCTTCTTTTGTAAGAGTAACTTCTGAATTGTATTGTGTATATGCATCCTCTCCTGAAGTTTCAACAGATTTTAAGTATGGGTAATCTATTCCTCCCCAAATGTTTAAAGAACTTTCCGTTACTCCTCCACTATTTGAATGGAAAAATGCATTTATTGGAGTCCCTGCATATGTTATAATTTTTCCACTTGTTGAATTTACTGCATCTACAATTTTTTGCCAATTACTTTCTGCTTCATTTGCATCCCATTTTGCAAGTCTATCTTCTTTAGTAATCCATGCTTGGCAACATGTTGAACTATCACATATATCTGCATTTTCATGTTTATTTGAATTATACATTATTTGATATATTGTATATGTTCTTGCAACTACAGCTTGTGCTTTTAGTGCTTCTATTTCAAAATTTGCAGGCATCTCACTTGAAACTACTCCATATAAATATTCATCAATGTTTAGTTCTTCTACCTCTCCTGTTGAAGTATGTAATAATTTTACTGTTTTGTATTTTTGATAATCATATCCGCTTTGACTAGAATCGTTACTATTACCATCTTGTTGAGTTTCAGTATTAGTTTGACTTTCATCACTTGTCTGAGTTGTTTCGTTTGTCAGATTTTCTCCACTTGATTGATTCTCTCCATTTGAGCCGTTTTGCTCTTCTTGAGATGTTGCATTATTGTTTTCTTTTCCAGAGACTTCTTCAGCATTTTTTGGTGTTATTGTACAAAGTGCTGGAAATACAAAAAATAAAATAATAAAGCTAAAAATATACAAAAATGTTTTTTTCATAAAAACCTCCGTTTTCCGCTTCTCAATTGTGCAAAAGTTTTCTTTTCATATTGTCCAACACTTTTCGTTCTATTCTTGAAACCTGAACTTGAGTTATTCCTAAAATTTTAGATACTTGCATTTGCGTTTTCTGTTTGTAATATCTTAACATTATTATTTCTTTTTCTTTATCATCTAATTCATTTATTAATTTCTTAATTGTTATTCTATTTGTTATCTCTGTTTGTTCATCTATACCTGTTGAAATTTGATCTAATATACTTACTGTATGATCTGTTTTGTTATCTCTAAATTGTGCATCTTCTATTGAATCTACTGGTCTTGCAGAATCCATAGCCATTGCAATTTCTTCTTTTGAAGTTCTAAGTTCTTTTGATATTTCTTCTAAAGTTATTTCTTTTCCATATTTACTTATATATTCTTTTTGTAGTTCTCTAATTTTTACATTTAATTCTTTTATACTTCTACTTATTTTTATTGGTCCATCATCTCTTATAAATCTTTTTATTTCACCTAAAATGTACGGTACTGCATATGTTGAAAGTCGAACTTCAAAACTTGTATCAAATCTTTGGATGGCCTTTATCAATCCAATACATCCTATTTGATATAAATCTTCAATTTCATATCCTCTTCCATTAAATCTTCGAACTATGCTCCAAACTAATCCACTATTTTCCTCAATTAGTCTTGTCATATCATCTTTACAACCATTTTGAGCATGTTCTATGATTTTCATATCATTTTCATACACTATTCCTCTCCCCTTACGCTATTTGCAGTACTCATACCACTAAAATCGTTTTCAGTAGATATACTACTTTCAGCTATTTCAGTATTATAATATCTTTCTAATTCATCTTTTTCTTTCTTAAATTCATCTTGTTCTTTATGGCTTTTTATTTTTTTCTTCATGGTTACCTTTGTTCCTATCCCTAAAACTGATTCTACTTGAACATCATCCATAAAACTTTCCATTATCGTAAAACCCATACCTGATCTTTCTAAATTTGCTTTTGTTGTATATAGAGGTTGTTTAGCAATATCTACATTTTCTATTCCCTTTCCTGTGTCTGAAATTTCTATTATTACTTCATTTTGAGCAATTTTACAAATTAATTTTATTATTCCCATTTTTTCTTCATATCCGTGTATTATTGAATTTGTAACAGCTTCTGACACAGCTGTTTTTATATCTGCAATTTCTTCTATTGTTGGGTCTAATTGTACTATAAAAGCTGCAACTGCTATTCTTGCAAATGCTTCATTGTTGGATTTGCTTAAAAATTCTATTTTCATTTCATTGTCATATGATTTATTCATATTGCACCTCCTTCTTGTTTTTTTGTTTCTTTTTATTCTCCTGTACTATTGGTATCAATTTTAACATTCCACTCATTTCAAAGATTTTCTGTATTTGGGCATTTAAATTTGCTATTCTTAATTCTCCTCCTATTAAGTTGATTAATTTGTACCTTCCTATTATAAGTCCTATTCCTGCACTATCCATAAAAGAAACATTACTAAAGTCAAATAAAACTTCTTTTGGCATGTATTTCTCAATCTCATTATCTAATCTCCTCCTTATCTTTTGCACATAGCATTCATCTATATCTTCATTTAATTTGAAGATTAATTGCTTGTCCTCTTTGTTATAAAAACTTTCCATAATCGCTCCTTTCCTTATTTGATTTGTATTATATATCCATTTACATTTTTTTCCAAGAGTAAATTATAAGAAGTTTTGTCGAAAGCATAGAACTTTTCGACATATAAATAATGAGCTTAAAATTTTGTATGTCATAATACTTTTTCAGTCGATTTTTCTCACAAAAAAAACACAAGCAAATTCAATTTTTGCTTGTGCTTATAATATAATATAGTAGTTTCAGAGTTTTTCTTTTTATTATAATGTAGGATCTAATCCATATATTTTTTCCAATTCTTCCACACTTCCATGTCTTATAAATTCGTCTGGATATGCATATGCTTTCATTTTTACACCCTGTAAATTGTTGTCTACTATCAATTCTTTTACAGCAGTACCTAAGCCATTTATACATGTTCCATCTTCAATTGTAATTACATTTTTAGTTTTTTCTATACTTGCTTTTATAGTTTGTACATCTAATGGTTTTAAAAATCTTGCATTAATAACTTCAACTTGCATATTTTTTTCTTTTTTAAACTTGTCGGCAGTTTTCATAGCTTTTGCTACCATTTTTCCAATTGAAATAATTGTAAGTTTGTCATTTTTTTCATTCTTATGATTTTTGTCTTTTTTATTTGCTTTATTAAATGTTCCTTCTTTCTTTGACGAATCTGCATCATTTGAGTCTTCTATGGTTTGTAAAATTTCTGCTTTACCTAGTTCAATTTTTTCATGTTTTTCAAATTTTATATCTGAATCTTCTCCACCTCTTGGGTATCTTATTACAACCGGTTTTTTCAAGTTTATTGCAAATTCTAACATATCTTCTAATTCCTTGAAATCTTTTGGAGCCATTATTGTTAAATTTGGAACAAGCCTAAAAAATGCCATATCTAAAGTTCCTTGATGTGTTTCTCCATCTGCTCCAACTACACCTGCTCTATCAACACACATTATAACTGGTAAATTCTGCATTGCAACATCATGTATTACTTGATCATAAGCTCTTTGATAAAATGATGAATAAATTGGAACAACTGGTATCATTCCTTCTTTTGCCATTCCTGCTGACATTGTTATTGCATGTTGCTCCGCTATTCCTATGTCAAAAAATCTTTTTGGAAATTCTTTTTGAAATTGTGTAAGCCCTGTTCCATCTTTCATTGATGCTG
This sequence comes from uncultured Clostridia bacterium, assembly GCA_944393735.1. GTDB lineage: Bacteria > Bacillota > Clostridia > TANB77 > CAG-508 > CAG-269. The sequence goes on along the minus strand of CALYBE010000024.1, from coordinate 3,113 downwards.
TTACTGCAACTATTTTGTCATTTTTTCTTGCGAGTTCTACTAATTTGTTTCCAAATACTTTAGAATAATCTGTTTTCTTTGGCTTTATTGGTTCTCCTGTTTCAATATTAAATGCTGAAGTTGCATGAAATCTATCTGGATTCTTTTCTGCAATTTCATAACCTTTTCCTTTTTTGGTTAGTACATGTACTAAAACTGGTCCTTCTATTTGTTTACTTAGTCTTAATATACTTTCTAGTTCTTCTATTTTATGCCCATCAACTGGACCTAAATATGTAAATCCTATATCTTCAAAAAACATTCCATGTAATAATAATTGTTTTATAGAACGTTTTATTCTTTGAATAATTCTTACACTTGGCTTTCCTATTAATGGAATTTTACTTAATCTTCTTTTTACCAAATTATTTGTTCTTGTATATAATTTTTTGGTTCTTAATTTATCTAAAAACTTATTTAGTCCACCAATGTTTGGAGATATACTCATTTCATTATCATTTAAAATAACAGTCATGTTACATTTGCTAAATCCTGCATCATTTAAAGCTTCTAATGCCATTCCACCTGTTAGTGCTCCATCTCCTATAACAGCAATTACTGAATTATGCTTTCCTTGTAGATCTCTTGCTCTTGCCATTCCAAGTGCTGCAGATATTGAAGTACTACTATGCCCTGTGTTAAAGCAATCAGCTTCAGATTCTTTAGTTTTTGGAAAACCTGCGATTCCATCTAATTTTCTTATATTTTTTAATTCTTCTCTTCTTCCAGTAATAATTTTATGTACATAGCTTTGATGCCCAACATCCCAAATTAATTTGTCTTCTGGAATATTAAATACTGAATGTAGAGCTATTGTTAATTCTACTACTCCTAAGTTTGAAGCTAAATGGCCTCCATTTTTTGATACAATTTTCAAAATATATTCTCTTATTTCTTTTGCTAAATCTTCTTTTTCCTTTAGTGTTAGTTTTTTTACATCTTCTGGTGAATTTATTTGTTCTAACATCTTTTTCATCCTTTCGCTAATTCTTACATTTTATAACCTAATTTTATTTTATTTTTTGCTTCATTTGTGGGCTCTCTTTACATATTATATTTTAAACTTAAATTCCAACATTACTTACATTTATAGTCATTTTTGCATATTCTATTTAAACTTCAATTTCAACTTTGCTTCCATTTGTAGTTTTAGTTATTATAATTTTTTTATCAATTCTTTCTTTTAGTTCTGTAACATGACTTATAATACCAATTAATTTATTACTTCCTATTAGCTGACTTAATGTATTTATGGCTTGCTCTCGAGACTCTGTATCAAGTGATCCAAAGCCTTCATCTATAAACATTGTATCTATTACTACTCCTCCTGAATAACTTTGTATTACATCAGATAATCCTAATGCTAATGATAATGCTGCTTTAAAAGCTTCTCCTCCAGATAAAGATTTAACATCTCTTTTTTTACCATTGTAATTGTCTATTACTTCAAGTTCTAGTCCTAATCTATCAGAGACTTTTTCAGATTCTTCTTTTCTTATTAATTGAAATCTATTTTCAGTCATTTTAATAAGTCTTTTATTTGCTTCAAAAATTATCATATCAAAATATGTTGCTTGAACAAATTGTTCAAACTCAATTCTTCTTTTTCCATATTGTGTGCCACTTGCTATTTTATACAATTCTTCAACCATATTATATTCTTCAATTTTCTTGCTTAAATCTTTTGAATTTTTGTTTAACAATTGTAGAATTCTATTATTATTATCATATATTCCTTTTTGCTTTATTTGAGTTTTTCTTAATTCTTCAAGCTGATTTTTTTTGTTTGTTAATAATGTTCTTTTTTCTGTTAAATCTACTTTCTTTAGCCCTTTTACTTCTTTTTCTAGTTCTAATATTTTAGTGTCATTAATTGCTACATCTCTATTATATTTCTCAACTTTTTCTGTTTCTTCTTGTATTTGTTTTTTTGTTAAAATTGATGTTTTATATTGTTCTTCTGTGTCAAAACCTAATTGCTTATATGCATCTATATATTCTTTTGCAATTGTCTTTTGTTTTTCTTCTTGTTCTTCTATCTGTTTTACTTTTTCTTCTTTTAATGTTTTATTTTTTATTAGTTCTTCTCTTTCGTGTTCTATCTCTTCTCTAATTTGCATTATTTTCTTTTGTTTGTTTTCTAGGTTATTTTTTAAATTATCTAGCTCTTCTTTTGTTAGAACAGTTTCACTTTTTTGTGCAATATGTGGATGGTCAATACTTCCGCAAACTGGGCATGGCTTGTTTTCTTCGAGTTTTTCTGCAAGTATTCCTGCTTGCTCTCTAAAGAATTCGTCTTCTTTTTTTAAATATTCAGAATTTAATTCTTCATATTCTTTTTGGCTTTTCTCGTATTTAGCAATTGTTCCTGTTGTTTGACCACTTTCTGTTTCTTGTTTTGCAATTTGGCTTGAAATTTTATCAAGTTCTTTTTGAATTTTTTCAATATCATTTTTGCTTTCTATTAACTTGTTTTCTTTAGGCTGTACTACACTTAATATCTCTTGATTTTTTTGGATTTTTGCTTTTATTTTATCTATTTGTTCTTTATTTTTATTTAATTCTTCTCTTTTTATTTTTAAGTCATTATATGTATCTATTTGAAGATTTTGTTGTGCTTGTATTCTTATTTCTTCATCTAATTTGCTTGTTTCTTTTTCTTGACTTTTTACACTTTTTTCTATATTTTCATAATCTTCTTTATTGATTTTGACTTGCTTTTCTAGTTCTTCTAAAATGTTTTTTACAGCTAGTTCATTTAGTTCTTTTGAGGTTATTTTTAAGTTTTCCTTATTTATTGTTTCATTATCTATTTGCCACATGATATTTGAAGAATTTGCAACAAAAAAGTCTTTAAGTTGTTGTAATTCTTCTTTACCTACTTTTGTTTTTTCTGCCAATTTTCTGGTAATTAAATTGTATATGTCTGTGTCAAAAATTCTTCTAAATATTTCTGTCCTGTCTTTACTTTCTGCAAATAATATTTTTAAGAATTCTCCTTGAGCAAGCATTGCTATTTGTTTAAATTGTTTTGCATTAATACCTAGAATTTCTTCTACTTTTATATCTACATT
>CALYBE010000023.1 GCA_944393735.1 uncultured Clostridia bacterium | reverse complement strand
TCTAGTATTGCAAAATGTATATCTGTTATATGTCCTATATTGATTTTATGTATTATTTGATTCATTGATACATATCCATCTTTTCCATCAAATGTTTTTATTTCTCCTTCTCTTATTGCAAATGGTGATACTTGTGCTTTGATTTGGTTATCTTCAACCATTTCTATTCCTCCTCTTTACTGATACTAATTCTTGTATCAATTTCTAAACAAAATGTTTTGATACTGCAAAACAAATAATTCTAAACAAGAGTTAATTTTATTTTCTTCTTTTCTGGCAATATTTTTTTGATGCATACATCTACTGTTTGCCCATATTTTAAGTCTTCTGTGTATTCTGTCATTCCTACTAAATTTGGTGTTAATTCAATAAATACTCCATTTTTGTTTTTTTCAGTATCTCTTACAATTCCTTTTACTGTCATTCCTTCTGAAAATTTTTCAGCATTTTCTTCCCAAGTTCCTAAACAGTCTTTATATGACAAGTTTATTTTTCCTGTTTCTTCGTTTATGTTTTTTACTTTACATTTTATCTTTTGTCCTATTTTTACTCTTTCTTTTGGTGATTTTATTCTGACAACTGATAGGTCTTCTATAAATGCTAATCCTACTGGTCCGTTTTCTATTGATATGAAAGCTCCATATGGTTTTATTCCAGTAACTGTTCCATTTACTATCTGCCCTTCTTCAATTTTCATTTGTTTTTCTCCTCTGTATATTTTTATATATTATACTTTTGTTTTACTACTATATTATACTTCTTTTAAAATTAATTTTCAACTTTTTTATAATTATATTTATCTTATTTATTTATTTAATTTGAATATTTCCATTTAATATTTTGTTTACTTCATATTGTTTTAAATATCTCCATTTTCCAAGTTCTAGGTCTTTTACTCCTATATCTCCTATTTTAATTCTATGTAATGCAAGTACTTTTCTACCAACTGCTTCACACATTTTTCTTACTTGCCTATTTTTGCCTTCATGTATTGTGATTTCTAATCGTGATATGTCTTTTTCTTCATCTGTTTTTAAGATTTTAACTTTTGCTGGCTTTGTAATGTAACTTTCTGTTTTTGTGTTTTTGCCATTTTTATTATGATTAATACTATTATTTTCGGGGCTCTCTTCTATTTTTACTCCTTTTCTTAATTGTTCAACTTCATCTTTTTGAATTATTCCTTTTACTGTAACTGTATATGTTTTTGTTATCTCATGTTTTGGATGTGTTACTTTATAAACAAAGTCTCCATCATTTGTTAATATTAATGCTCCAGAAGTGTACATATCTAGCCTTCCAACTGGTACTATTCTTTCTTTGACTTTTACTAAGTTTAAAACAGTGTCTCTTCCAAATTGGTCATCAACAGTTGTAACATATCCAATTGGTTTGTTTAATAATATATATACATTTTTTTGCTGATTATTTACTTCTTTTCCTTCAAATTCTATTTTGTCTTCCTGTGGATTTACTTTTGTTCCAAGTTCTGTGACTGTTTTTCCATTTACTTTTACTTTTCCTTGTAAAATATATTCTTCACATTTTCTTCTTGATGCTATTCCACTTTCTGCTAAATATTTTTGCAATCTTTCTTCCATTTTTTTTCACATTCCTTTCTTGAAGCACAAACTTTAGTTGAAAACAAATTGTACTTTTGACTTTCTTGTTGATATTACTTTTTTAATTAATTTACCTTAATCCCTATTTAAATTTTTTTAAGGATTTTTAAATAATATTTATTTTGGTACTAATTTTCTTTTTACTGCATAATATATATTAATTCCTTTTACTTTTCTAAAAGGCTTTATATAGATTTCTCCGGCAAAATTCTTTGCCGGATTTTATTATATTTGCGGTTTTTTTTATATATAATTTATATTAAACATAATTATCTTTTTTGTCTCTTTTCTAGTTCCTTTATTACATTTTTAAAATATTCAGGTAATTGTGCTTCAAGTTTCATTTGTTTATGAGTTATTGGATGCTTAAATTCTAAACTTTTTGCATGTAAGCATTGTCCAACAATATTGAATTCATTTTTTCCATTTGAATAAGTATAATCTCCTACAATTGGATAACCTATATATGACAAATGTACACGTATTTGGTGTGTTCTGCCTGTTTCGATATTTACTTCTAGTAAAGTGTATTTGTCAAATCTTTCTAAAACTTTAATATGTGTTACAGCATTTTTTCCATTTTTAGTTACAGCCATTTTCTTTCTATCTGTATTACTTCTTCCTATTGGCATATCTATTGTTGCTTCATTTTCTTTAATAACTCCTCGTACTAGTGCAATATACGTTTTTTTTACTTCATGATTTTTAATTTGTTCACTCATTGCTACATGTGCCATATCATTTTTTGCAACTATTAATAGTCCTGATGTATCTTTATCTATTCTATGTACAATTCCTGGGCGAATTTCTCCACCTATTCCAGATAAACTGTCTTTACATATTGACATTAATGCATTTACAAGTGTTCCATCTGGATTTCCATTTGCAGGATGTACTACCATTCCTTTAGGTTTGTTTACTACAATTATGTCTTTGTCTTCATATATTATTTCTATTGGAATATCTTGTGCTTTGAGTTCTATTTCTTTTGGTTCTGGGACTTCTACTGTAACAATATCGTTTTCACAAACTTTATATGATACTTTTTGTTTTTTTCCATTTACTAATATATTTCCTTCTTCTATTAGTCTTTGGGCTGATGTTCTTGTTATTTCACTATCTTGACTTGCAATATAAGAGTCTAGTCTTTCTCCTTTTTCTTCTTTTACTATAAATTTTTTCATTCTATAAAATAATTGTTAGTACTTTTGTACTAATTTTGTACCTTTCTTAATTTATTTTTTTTATTATAACAGAAAAAAATGGAAAACGCTATCATTTTCCATTCTTATTTTTATCTATATATTATTTATGACCGCTAAAGCGATAACAGAATTTTTTATTTTAAACAGCTTCTTTATTTTCAGTTTCTTCCTTTTTTTCTGTTCCTTCTTCATTGATTAGTTCTAGACTACATACTGAAACTTCATATGCAACTCTCATTTCAGATGTTCCATCTTCATGTTTCTTTTCATATTGTCTTGATTGAACTCTTCCTACGATTTTTACTTGTGCTCCTACCTCTAAATTTTGGCAGAATCTTGCATTTCTTCCCCATGCAATTGTTGGGATATAGTCTGATTTATTATATGCTCTGTTTACTGCTAATAATAAATCTGCAATTTCTCTTCCAAATGGTGTTTGTCTGTATATTGGTTTTTTACATACAAATCCGATAAGTACAACTTCGTTTGTTGTTTCTTCTTTTTTTACTATGTCGCTTTCTCCTTCTGCTTCGTGTTCTGGTACTTCTTGTATGTCTTTTGCAAACACTGTTAATATTAGTCTGTTCTTTTCATTTTCATAACTATTGTATGATCTGAATTGTCCTTTTACTAATAATTTTTTTCCTTCTGTTAATGTGTCGTCTGTTATTAGTCTTTCTGAAACTGTTATTGGAATAATGTCTGCATTTCCGCTTAAACGTGGAATTGATAATAAGAATGTATAAAATTTTTCTCCATAAATTTCATGGCTGAATTTTTTCTCGCCTGTAACTTTTCCAACTAATGTTAAATAGTTGTTTTCTAAATAATTTGTATCCAATTTTATTTCCTCCCTATTCATTTTATTTTATCGATTGTAAATTACCATCTTGCGTTTTTTTATTTTAAAATTTTCTACATTTTTAATTATACTACACTTTTTTGATTTTGTCTACATAAAAAGTTAAAATTTTCTAATTTTTTTTGCTTTTTTATCCAATTTTGAGGCATTCTGTGGCTTTTTTTATAAATTATGGAGTTCTTTTATTATGAAAATCACTAAACAATTGTAAATTTTTTTATTATCTGCTTTATTGATTCTTATTTCTTTTTCTTGAAATTCAATTATTTTATTATCAATCTTTTGTATTTCTCTTTGTAAGCATACCATTATTTTGTCTTCTTTTACACTCGAAATTGATATTGTTGCTTTTGTATTAAATCCAAATGTTATTGTTTTTATTGGCTTTTGCATTTTTAATTGTTTTAGCAAGTTTATCTCAATATCTCCATTTACTATTAAATATCTTGCTTCTAATATTTTTTCACTTATATATTTGTATTCTTTTGGCTTTAAACTTATGTCTTCAAGAAATATTATTTCTTCAAATTTCACATTTTTTAAGTTTGCTAAACTTTCTTTTGTTATTTCTATTAGCTCTATATTGTATTTTTGCATTTCTCTTTTTATTGATTGAAAGTCTTTCTTTTTGGCTATTACCCCTATTAATGGCATTTTATGTCTCCTTATTTTAAAGTGTCTTTTATGTAATGTCTGTCTTAATTTTCTAAGCTAAGTTTACCCTTATTTAAGAATTTTATACTACTTCTGTTATATACTTCGCTATTTCTAATGTATTTTAACTAAGTTACTTGATTATCTGGAATTTGAGTGCCTTTATTGTTGATACTGTAATTTTCTTTGTAGATTAAATTTGAAACTGTTGTAATTTCATATCCACTTGCTTTGATATTTTTTATTAACATATCTAAGCTATCTGCTGTGTGTTTAGTTCCATTATGACTTAGAATTATTGAACCTTTTTGTAATTTCTTTTTTATTTTTGACCACATTTCTTCTCCTGTTTTGCCTTCATAATCTAGTGTATCTATATTCCATTGAATTGGATAATATCCATTTTCTTGTGCTGTTTTTATTACTGTATCATTATATTCTCCATATGGTGTTCTATATAATGTGATTTTTTGATTTGTGATTTTTTCGATTTTACTTACACTGAGCTTGATTTCTTGTAGATTTTTTTCTGCTGAAAGTTCATTTACATGTGGATGGGTATTACTATGTGTTCCTATTTCATGCCCTGCTTCTGCTATCTTTTTTACTGCTTCTGGATATTTGTCAACCCAGTTTCCCACAAGAAAGAATGTTATATGTATATCATTCTTTTTTAGTGTTTCTAATATGCTATCTATATCATCTGCTGACCAAGCACAATTCATTGTAAATGATACTTTACTTTCTTCTGTTTGTACATCATATATTGGTAAGTATTTTTCCGTGGTAGATGTTGGAATTGCATTTATTGATTCTATGTTTGCAACTGCTATCAATACTGCTACTGTTAGTATTGATACAATATATGTTTGTATTTTTTCTTTATTGAAAACTAAAAACATTTTTTACTCCTTCCTGATTATTTGTGCACTTATATAAGAATCTTATTTTTATTCTTATAGTATTTCTTTTTAATATATATGTAAAATCATATAATTTATTACCTATGATACAGATATACCCCATCTACTCGCCAGCACAAGTCAATCAAAAAAGAGTCTAGCTTATTTTGCTAAACTCTATATTTTTATTTGCTAATTTTTGCATACCATTTTTCTTTTTGATTTCAATTTTTTAGTTATTTTCATTACTGTTTTCTTCCAATATTTTCTCAAGATCAGTTTTTAATTGTGTTATATCTTCTTTTACAATATCCCAAATTAGGTTTAAATTTATCCCTTCATAATCATGAACTATTTTATTTCTTAAATTTTTTATAATAATCCATTCTATATTAGGATATTTTTCCATTGTCTCTTTACTAATATTTTTTACTAATTCACCTATCTGACTAACTGCAAAAACAGTAGCATCCGCCTTTTCTTCATTACTTGAAAATGACTCAAAATCACAACCTTCTGTATATCTTAATACTTTATTTATATATTCTATCATCTTTTTTAATGACATATATTCTTTACTTTTCATATACAACAACTCCTGTTTTTTTTATTTCCCTATCAATTAATGAATTTTCTATTATTTCATATTTTTCAAACCCATCAACATTTTTTTGTAATTTTTCTTGAATTTGGTATATTAATTTTAATAGTGCAAATCCTCTCAATTCTGATTTTGTATCTATTATTAAATCTACATCGCTTTTTTTTGTAGCTTTTTGTTTTGCATAAGAACCAAATAATATAACTTGATATACAGGTTTATCTCTTAAGAGTTCTTCTAATATTTTTTTTATTTCCTCAATTGTATAAATTTTTTCACTCATAATATCACTCCTTAAACTATGCTATTAATATAGCATAAATCCTAATATTTATCAATTTCTTTTCTCATTTTTTAAATAAACTTTAATTTGTGTTATTATATGAGGAATATTATAATTTCCTGAAAATTTTTCAATATTCAATATATCATTGTTTATAGTTACCCATTCCAGTTTCTTCAAATAATTCTCTATATGCTGCTTCATCATTTGTCTCACCTTCTTCTACTTTTCCTCCAACAAAATTGTACATTCCTTTATATGTTTCTTTTTCGGTAACTCTTCCTAATGAGTTTAAAATTTGATAGTTTTTCCATGTTTTAAATATATTATCCCATTTTAAATTATATTTTTTTAGTAAATTATTTATTTTATCATCAACATTTTCAAATTTACTAATTAATGTATATCCCCAATCAAAAAATATGTATTGATATTTCATCTTATCTTTTTTCTCCTCACTATTTTATATGCTTCAATTAATGAATTTTCTAATATTTCATATATTACTTCCTAAAATTTCTTTTCTTTTCTCTTTTAACAAATTCATTTCTCTATAAAAGTCTTTATCATTCCAGATGCAAAAAGTATAATTTGAGTCATTATTCTTTTTTCTTGACTCCATCTCTTCAATTGTAACATATTTAACATCTGATACTTCTTCTTTTTGTAATATAAAATCTTTTAAATCATAATCTACAACAAATAAAAAATTATATGCAAAATAATTATTATTAGGGTCTTTACTTTTGTACACTTCCAATATCTGTGTCTGCTCTTTAGGTATATCTACACCAATTTCTTCTTTTACTTCTCTTAAAATAGCATCTTTTACATCTTCTCCGCTATCTACATGTCCACCTGTTTTTGCCCATTTATTTGGGTTTCTTGGCTTGTTGGCTGATCTTTTTTGTAAAAGTATTTCTCCCTTTTGATTCATTATCCAAGTTGAAACATGTCTATGAAATAGATGTTTTTCATGTGCAAGTTTTCTTTCTTCAACTTGACCGGTTAGTTCATTATTTTCATCTACTATATCTAAGTATTCCATTTTTCTCCACCCCTTTTTATTTTTATAACAACTATTACTATTATACATTACTATAGCCTCTAATATCAAGGAAAATCTAAAAAAATATCCAATTACTGTATATCTTTTTGCCATTATCTTACATTTGCATAGAGCATACTCTTTTTGGATAGACTAAGTTTGCTTTTTTTACTGCTATACTTCTTATATATCAAGTGTTTAGAGGTGATTTTTATGTATTTATCTGATGCAGTAAGAGATAGAATAAAATTCTATCAAAAGCAGAAAAATATGAGTCTTTGGAAATTGTTCAAAGCTTCAGGTGTACCAATGTCAACATTAGCTGCTTTTATGAGCAAAAGGACAGAGTTAATAAAATTAGATACTTTACTTCATATATGTGAAGGCTTTGGAATTACTATAACAGAGTTTTTCGAAGATGACGTTTTTAAAGAGGTTGAGCAAGATTAAAAGATACTAAAAAGAACAGTTTATTTCAAAATTATAAAATTTTTCATTAAGCTTGTTCTTTTTAGTATCTTTTTTCGTTTTATAAGTGAAATTTTTTGTAATATTTTTGTAACAAAAAAGTAATATTTCTGTAACACACATTTATATTAAATTATTGTATAATAGATTTGACAAATTCATTAAAAAATTTACTTATTAACTGTTTTTCTCTTAATAAATCTAATTTTTCGATAATGAATTTGTACTGAATAGAAAAAAATGGAGGCTACAATGAGCATTGAATCTGACTTAAGAAAAGATGGGATTAAAGTAGTTGATATTCTTGATACAATGTCTGTAAACAAAATTGCTCATAATATTGCAGCAAAGCTTTGTGAAACTTTTCCAGAACTTTGTTTTAATGAAGCAGATTTATTTGCAAAACTTTCAAAATTAACCATGTATAGAGCTACAATGCCTGAAGGTATGGCAGAAGCTAATTATTTTTACAAAAATACTTCTATATATTTTAATGCTAAAGTTGCACCTGAGGATATGGAAGAATTTGCTATTCATGAATGTATTCATTATATTCAGGAGATTAAAGACAAAAAAAATAATCTCGTTAGAATGGGATTGTGTAATTTTGATAGTTTAAAAATTGTTGGAATGGGATTAAATGAAGCTGCTGTTCAGTACATCACATCTAAAGTAATTGGAGTAAAAAAAGAGGCTGTTAAATATTTTGGAGTTTCTCTTGAAACTATTAGCCCTTCATATTATCCTTTAGAATGTAATATAATTGAACAAATGACTTATATAACTGGTGATTCTGTTTTATATGATAGTACTTTTACAAGTAATGATAAGTTTAAGGAAGCATTCATTAATGCTACTTCTTCAAAAACTTATAGTGATGTAGAATTTTTTGTTGACCAAATTTTAGAACTTGAAGAAGATATTATTAAATTAAATAATAAAATCACTTCTTTTGATGAAAGAAATTCAAAGGTTAACAAAATAGCTGCAAAACAGGATAGTTATAAAGCTAAAATTGCAGAATATTATATCAAGGCTCAAAATACTATTATTAAAGGATATTTTGATAAAGCATTTAAAGCTATTTCTAATCTTGAAGAACTTGATAATTATAGAAAAAAATTGGATCATTATGGAGAATTTATTGGTTCTACAGATGACTATACTTTCTTCAATGATTACTATACAGAAAAGATGTCAGAATTAGAACATAAATCTAATATACTAGAAAATGGAGGCATCGAAACTGCTCTTGAAGAAATTAAGAAACCTAATGTTGTTGTTTCTTGGTTTAGAGCATTAAAAAAATTCGTAACTGGAGAAAAATTACATAATTAACTAAAGATTTCTAAGGTACAAAAGAGTATACTAAAGAACTTTGATATACGAAAGATTTATACTAAAGATTTTTAATATACACGAGATTTTTTACTTAAGATTTTGATATACACGAGATTTTTACTAAAGATTTTTTAAGTTACATATGATATTTTACAAATGATAGTTTTACTTAAGATTTTTAATATACATATGATAATTATACAAATGATGATTTTACTAAAGATATTTAATTTACATATGATTCTACTAAAGATTTTAAGATACATATGATTAAAGTACATATGATAACTTTTTTAAATACAAAAGTTTATTCAAATGATATCATACTAAAGATATCTTGTTAAATTATAATAGTTGAGGGAGGAAATTTTAAAAATTTCCTCCCTCAAAAACTATTTGTCTAGCCTAAATATTGTATTATTGCATTTGCTGCATCTCTTCCAGAGCGAGCTGCCCAAGCAACAGTCCCTTTACATCCTGCGATATCTCCACCTGCAAATACTTTAGAAATTGAAGTTCTATTATTTTCGTCAATTTGTATATATCCCCATTTGTTTAATTCTAATCCTAATTTTTTTACAAATGGTTCAGGTTCAGAGCCTAGTGCCATTATAATATAATCTATATCTATTATATAATTACTATTTGGTATATTTACTGGTACTTTTCTTGTTTCTCCTTCTTTTTGAACAAGTTCTGTTTTTATTAATTCTACTTTTTCTACTTTATTATTGCCTATTATTTTTACTATGTTGTTTTGAAATAAGAATTCAATTCCTTCTTCTTTGGCTTCTTTTACTTCTTTTGCTTCTGCTGGCATTTGTTCTTCTGCTCTTCTATAAATTATTTTTACTTCTTGTGCTCCAAGTCTTTTAATTGTTCTTGCACAGTCCATAGCGACATTTCCGCCACCTATTACTGCAACTTTTTTGCCTTTATAATCTGGATGGTTTTTATGTTCTAAAAGTTGGTTTCCTCCATATACTCCATCTAGATCTTCTCCTTCAACTCCCATTTTGGAAGTAATATTTGCTCCAAAGCTTAAAAATATTGCATCATATTTTTCTTGTAATTCTTGCAAATTTAAATTTTTTCCTAGTTCTTTATTATACTCTACATTTAGCCCTAAGTCCAAAATTTTTTGTACAGTTTCTCTTACTATGTTTTTTGGTAATCTGAAATCTGGTATTCCATGTACTAGAAGTCCACCAAGATAGTTATATTTTTCATATATTGTTACTGAATAGCCTTCTTTTAGCAAAAATGCTGCTGATGTTAGTCCTGCTGGACCTCCTCCTATTATTGCTATTTTTTTATTTTCTTTTTTTGGCTTAGGAGTTGCTATTTTATAGTTTTCTTTTATTGCTATATCTCCTACATATGCTTCTAATTCGCCTATACTTACTGGTACTCCTTTTATTCCTCTTACACATGAGCCTTCACATTGCTTTGAATGTGGGCATATCCTTCCACAAACTGCTTGTAATACTGTTGTTTCTGATAATATTTCATATGCTTTTTTGTATTCTTCTTCTTTTACTGCTTTTATAAAAGTTGGTATGTCATTGTTTAAAGGACATCCTTTGTTTGAACATGGTTTTACTGGACAATTTAGACAGTAATTTGCTTTTTCTTTTATTTCTTCTACTTTTGCCATTTTGCTTTCCTTCCACTATTATTATTGAATTTTTTTGTTGCTTATTTTTTCATCTTACTTTTTCGTATTTCTTTTTTATTGTATATTTTTTCTTGATTTCAGTCAATTGTCTCGACTGGTCTTACTAATTTTTATTATTTAAAGTTTTCATTCCTTCTACAACTAATTTTAAATCTTTTATAAAATCGATTTTTTTGGTTTCATCTCTTAGTAGCGCTGCTGGATGCCATGTAGGCATATATAATATGCCCTTTTTTTCTATCCATTTTCCCCTACTTGCTGTTATTCCATATTCTTTGCCTAATATATTTTTTAATGCTACACTTCCTAGTAATACAATTATTTTAGGCTTTACTAATATTACTTGATTTCTCAAATAATCTAAACAAGCTGTTGCTTCGTCTTCTTCAGGATTTCTGTTTGAAGGTGGTCTACATTTTACTATATTAGCTATATATACTTCTTCTCTTTTTATTCCAAGTGTTTCAAATGCCATATTCATCAGCTTTCCTGCTTTTCCAACAAATGGCTCTCCTTGCATGTCTTCATCTGCTCCTGGTCCTTCACCTATAAACATTAAGTCTGCATTTTTGTTTCCTACTCCAAATACTACATTAGTCCTTGTCTGCCATAGCTTGCATTTTCTACATTTTTTTGCTTCTGCTTCTAGTTCTTCCCAATTGTCATACATTATTTTCACATCCTATTTTTATACAATAAAATTGCTAATACATCTATATTAACAATTTTTATTAAAATCTTTATTTTTTTATTTCAAAAATTTTCATTGCATTTTCATAAGTATTTTTAGCAACCTCTTCTATAGTTATTCCTTTTATTTCTGCAATTTTTTGTGCCACATATTTAACATTTCTACAGTCATTTCTTTCTCCACGGTGTGGTTCTGGTGTCAAATAAGGGCTATCTGTTTCTATTAAAATTTTATCCATTGGAACCATTTTTACGACATCTGGTGCATTTTTTGAATTTTTGAAAGTTATTGAACCTGCAAATGAAATATAATATCCTAATTCTAGTGCTTGTCTAACTAATTCTTGATTTAATTGGCAACAATGGAATATTCCCTTTTTATCTACTTTATATTTTGTAATAACATCTATTGTGTCAACTGATGCATCTCTTGAATGTATTACTATTGGAAGCTCTAATTGGTTTGCAAGTCCTATTTGCTTTATAAATGCTTCTTTTTGTATTTCTTTGTTTTCTTTATTCCAGTAATAGTCTAATCCTATTTCTCCTATTGCTACTAATTTTTTTCCTTTATTTAATATTGCAATTTTCGAAATTTTGTCTACATCTTTCCACAATTCTTCTTCAGTTTGTGGAATATCGTTTGGTGAAATTCCTATTATTGAGTAAATAAATTCATATTTTTTTGATAATTCTAATGAATGCATTGATGATTGTATATTATATCCTGCACATACTAATTTGGTTACTCCTGCTTTATATGTTTCCTCTATTATTTGTTCTCTGTCTTTATCAAATTTTTCGTCATTATAATGTGAGTGTGAATCAAAAAGTTCCATTTTCTAACTATGCTAGCTTTTTAAAGCTAGCATATCTCCTTGTATAAAATATTTAGGTTTTTAAAAAGGGACCTATAAACCTAGTAGCAAACTATCACAGTTGCAATTGCATAACTTTTACAATGTGATATGCTTATATCTATTGTTTCTACTCCTTTTATTTCTTTACTTAAATTTACATATGGTCTTCCATTTTCATCATTTAAAATTTCAATATCTTGCCAATTTATTTGATATTTGTTTTGTAATAGTTCTGAAATTGCTTTAAATACCGCTTCTTTGGCTGCAAATCTTGCCGCATAGTGCTGATATTTTTGCGTTTTTTTGCTTTCACAATATTCTATTTCTTTTTTTGTATATACTCTTTCACAAAATTTGCCATCTGTGCTTTCTATACTTTCTCTTATTCTATCTATTTCAATTATATCTGTTCCTGTTTTTATGTGCATTTCTTAACTCCTGTTTTCTTTTTTATTGCTAATGAGTTATAAAATAAATTATATCAATAGTATTTATAATTAATGCTATAACAAGTATAGCAGCTATTATTGCATTATTTTTTACACTTTTTTCAATATTCATTTCTTTATATAATACATCATATTTATTTTTAGTATCATAATATATATTATCTAGTTCTAATACTTCTTTTAAATATTGATAAAATATTGAACCAGTATCTTCATCTGTAACTTCATTTATCCATATACTTTTTGTAAATTTTATAAATTCTTTTCTTGTTTTATTTACATTAGCACCTTGTCTAAATTCTAAGTTTATCTTTTTTAAATAAAGCTTTGTATACATTGCTAAAATGTAAGTGTACAAGTATTGCTCTTGAAATTCTTGTGGAAATACTGTGTAATTATTCATATCATAACTAGAGCTAAATAATGTTACTCCTTGCTTTGTTAGTCCTAATTTTGCATATTTCCATTTTGATATTATTTTCATTTCATCTTTAGAAAAATTTATACTATTGTCATTTGGTAATATGTTCATATATTTTAAATAACTATTTTTTATTTTGTCAAAATCGCTGTTATTGTTCCAGTACTCTTGGTCAATACATACATATGAATATGTTAAAAAGCGTTCTGTGTCTATATCTAGTTTTAAAGATTCTACATTTGGCCCAGTTATACTTTGTATAAATTCTTTAAAGTATTGAACATCACTAAAGCAATCTGTTTGTACTCTTATATTGTCATAATTTTTCAAGTTGCTAAATTCTTGAGTTATATCTCTAAATTTATAATTAAAATTTAGTAAATCTGAAAATTTGTCGCTTTCTTCTATCGTTGTTTTTATGCATAAGAAACAAATACCTGTATTAAAACAGATTATTTCTATTTTAGGTATTTTAAAAAATATTCCATTCTGTTCTGTTACTTTTCCTTGTATATCTTTTTTTATTGTATATTCAAAGATTGTACAAGGATTTTTTGCTAAAATTGCGGCTCTTGTGTCTAATGGTAATTCTTTTAATTTTGCTAATTTTGTTTTACTTAAATTAAAACTACTAAACATATAGTCTCTTACTCTATGTGAGAAATATGAATATATATCTAAATCTTTATCTTTTCTAAATATCCTTAATGTACAGTTTTCATCTTTTAGTAATTTTATTAAATATTTTGAATATTTATTTTCCTTTATAACATAAGGATATATAAAATATGTATATTGGTATTTTGTCTTTAGCTCCATTTTTTATTTCATTCCTTCCTTTAACTTATAAATTAATATAGCATCAAATGATTGTTTTTGCTATCACTTGATGCTACTATTTATTTTTCACAATAATAATTCATGTTAAGGTCTTGTCCTAAGTGCCATTTTCCTATAAAGTCTATTTTCAAATTTTCATCTAGATTGTAAGTTGGTTCAATAACTATATTTGCATCTTTATCAATTGAACCCCATAATCCGTTTTTCTTTACTGCTACAAATCCATATTCATTTTGTTCTGTTGCATCATCATATACATAGTCTACTACAACATTTCCATTTTTGTCTACATATCCATATTTTCCATTTTGTTTGCTTAAGAATAATGTATTTGAAGTTAATACTTCTGAACTTGATTTTTCGTTACATTCAAAATCGTAATATTTATAGTCATTATCTATTCTCATTCTTATATAAGATTTGTCTGTATTTATTTCTGATAGTATTCCTAATAGTTTTACATCATAATTTGTATCTATTATTGATGTGTTATATTGTGCATCATCTGCTATGAATAGGTTTGCTTTTTCATTAAAGACTATTCCTGTATAGTCAAATGGTAATAAAGTGTTTTCATTTTCATCTATTATTCCATATGTTTCGTTTCTTTTTGCTATATAAATGTTTTCTTTTACTTGTTTTAAGTCTTGGTATTTAGGTTCTATTGTTACTTCTCCTTGAAGGTTCATTTCTCCATATTGATTGTCTTTTACAAATATTATTCCTCTTGTCGTTGCTGATTTTATTTCATCAAAACTATTTTCGAATATTGTTTCTCCTTGTGAATTTATTAATTTTCTTGTTCCATTTTCTGTTACTAGATAATAGTCTGATAGGTAAATTTGTTCTATGTTGTCATATTTGTTTTCTAATATTTGTTTTTTTGTTGTGCTTATAATTCCATATTTTCCATTAGCATCAACTGTAATGTATCCTTCTTTATATGTTGTTCCAAGATTTTTTATTTCTTTATATTGTGCTTCTATTATTATATTTCCTGAATCGTTTGCTAATCCATATAGTCCGTCTTTTTGAAGTAATAGGCTATTTTCTATTCCTTCTAATGTTTCTATTTCGTCATATTCACATTGTAATAGTTGTTTTCCATTAAAGTCTATTAATCCATATTTACCGTTTTGTTCTACTTTAAGTACATTTTTTTCATACCATATATTATTATTTTTGTCCATGTTCTCTAGTGCTTCTACTTGCTCATATTCTGTTAATATTTCTTCATTTTTTTTGTCTAGTACTTTTGTTTTATAACTTCCTGTTTCATCATTTATGTCATATGTGCATAAAAATACATCTTTTGTTTTGTCTGGTATTACTATCATTTCTTGATATGATGGGCTTATTATTATTTCTCCTTTTTGGTTTATTACTCCCCATTTATCTGCAGAATATAATGCAAAGTATTCATAAGTTTCGTTTAATTCTTTTCTTTGTTTTAAGATGTTTCTTACAATGAGTATGAACATTGCTATTACTGCTATTGCTATGATTACAGCAAATACTTTTTGATAGTTTAGCTTTCCTTCTGTTTCATATCTCTTTCCTTTACTCATATTTTCTTAATAGATGCTGCTTCTAAAGCTAACATCTTCTCCTTTCATAAGTTTTATAAATTATATGTTTCATGTTATTTTTTATTGAATATTTTATATTTTTCCACGTTTATAATATACCATAAAAATGATATGATTACAAGCATTTGAAATGAAATTTTTGCCATGTAGTCGTAATATAATAAAAACCATCGTATTATAGTTATATATTAGCAATTTGTATTTGACATAAAGTTTATAAAATGTTATAATTAATTTATAATTATTGGGATATTTTACAATTAGTACAGGGAAACTTAAAAATGTATTGCTTAAAATATTTTTAAGAATATTGGAGTACCTTGAACATTGTGAGAAAAGATATCCCGTAGCTTATTAGCTAAATTTTAAGAAGAAGAATTAGTAGTAGAATTTTATTATTAGTTCTAAAACAAAGAAGAGAACTTTGCATGAAGTTCTCTTCTCCTTTTATATTATAAGAATTTTAAAGAAATTCCTATTTATACTTTATTGTATTGGCAAATTTGAATCCTTAAATTGAATCTTTACATTTGAATTTTGTTTTTTCAAATCTTGTATATATTTTTCTTTATCAACTGCCTTGCTTCCATTTAAGCAAATAAATTTTAATTTTTCCATTTTACTTATGTCAAAATCTAAATCGAGACTGATTCCTGTTAAGTACAAATTTTCTAAGTTTGTAAACATAGAAATTCTAGGTAAACTTATTGCTGTACATTCAGAAATTCTAAGTGTTTTTATAGTGTTAAATTTTGTTAAATCATATATGTCTATTATTCCAGAATGTTCTAAAGATATTAATTCTGTAATATTATTTTTTAAAGTTTCTATTTTAAAGTTTTTGCAATTATAGATTGTTAATTTTTTTATTTGTTTTGTTATATATTTTGTATTTTGAAAGTCACAGCATAATATTTCAAGTTCTTCCAAAGATTCAAGATTATTTATACATTCAATTACTTCATCTGTTATTTGAAAAAATTTTATAGATAAGTTTCTTAAATTTTTGAGTTTATTTATTTCACATAAATCTATATGAAGGACTTCATCTGCAAGGTTTTTATTTGTAATTGATAAATCTTCTATTTCGTCTATATTATTTTTTCTTTTAGTGAACAATTTTAATTGTACTATTTTTGATAAATTTTCATCTTTTATATTAATGCTCATCATGCT
>CALYBE010000022.1 GCA_944393735.1 uncultured Clostridia bacterium | reverse complement strand
GAATATGAAAAATTTAGAGTAAAACAAGATATGCAATATATTTCTAGTATGGATGAAATGTATCAAAGATATTTAAAAGAAAATAATAATAAATAAGTATAAAAGTTCATTAATTGTACTTTAATTCATTTGGTGAACTTTTTTATATACTATCGAAGAGATAGAAGAGGCAAGACTTGGAGCATATTATACAGACCATGGGGGGGTTGGAATCTATCCAAAAAGAATTTAAAATAAATGATTAAAAAAATTATAAATTTCACTTTTATGTACTTCAAAAAATATTCTCTTATCTTGTCTTAAACTAAAAATGTATCTTATAAAAACAGTATTTTCTTTTTTAGAAACAAAATAAATAATTCTAAATTTTTCACAAATTCGTTCTCGATACTGCTTGTCCGAAAGTTCGGGGACATATCTACCAATATAAGGCGAATCTTATAAATCATAAATTGTATTATATATATTATTGACTATTCTACTTGCATAATTTGCTGAAATATTATATGAATAGTCAAATATATCCGTAATTGCAGACTTTACATCATCCGATATTATTATTTGCATATTTCGCCTCCAATTCGTCGATATGTTGTTTTAATTCTTCTAATGTACAAACTTTACCGTTTTTAATATTATCTTCACTTTCTTGAAGCTTTGCAAAGAAAAATAAATCGTAAATAATATTATATAGAGTATTTTCATGTACATCAACTTGGTTTAAAGTTTTTTTCATAAAATCCATTTATACCAACCTCCTTTTAGTTTGGATTTTTACTTTCAAGCATTTCTTTTATAGTTTCTCTAGTTAAATGCTTGTTTGTACCTGGAATGATAGTTGTTTCATCTTCACCATATCTGTCTATATATTCAAACATAAGCTTAAATACCATTTCTGTTGGTTTTAAACCATCGAAATAATCATCTGGTACAGAATTAACAATATCTAGCATTCGCTGTTTTACATTTGCCATTGTAATACGTAGCTTATTTTTTAAATTTAGAAATTCCAATGAATAACAACATCTTGAGTATTTTTTTGCTTGTCTTTTTCTCTAATTTCAATATAATCTATAAAACTATTTACAATATCATAATTAAGCTTTTTAAAATCCTTAAATTGATTAATTATTTTTTCTTTTTGCTCTTTTAAAAATTTACTGTTTTTAATAACTTATTAAATTCAAGTCTTTCACTGTCGATTCCAGAATAGTCCTCAACACAGTTACAATTAATTAACATAAGGAAAAAGATGCCTGAGACATCATGCATCAGCATTGACTTTTAGGCATAGTAATGGTATAAAAAAAATAAGACAATAAATCTTGAAAAAGTGGAGAAATATCTTCATCTGTTGATAGGCTTGGAGTAGAAACTAGTTATGATACAGAAGGTCAAATATCAGTAACTACGTTAAATAAGTAATAGGCTATATATCAGAATTATTTAATTTTAAAAAGAAATGGTAAATATATAATAAAAAGATATTGACATTGTGTCTAGTTAATGATATAAAACAATTGACACAATGTCAAAAAAATTTAAGCCAAAGAAAAAATTTTTCTCGAGCTTAAAAAAGAACATAAAAGAATTGATAAAATAAAAAAGGAGGAATTTAATATGAAAAAACAAACAGCTGGAAGAGATAGTCTAGGGGAATTTGCACCAAAATTTGCAGAGTTAAATGATGATGTATTATTTGGAGAGGTATGGAGTAGAGAAGATAAGCTATCTTTAAGAGATAGAGCTCTAGTAACAATATGTGTTTTTATGGGAAAGGGGTTATTTGATAATTCTTTAAAATATCATTTAATAAATGCCAAAAATAATGGAATCACAAAAGAGCAAATGGCAGAAATTATTACTCATGCTGCATTTTATGCAGGATGGCCTAATGCATGGGCTGTATTTAATATGGCAAAAGAAGTATATTCAGATGATAATGATGTAAAAGAAAGCCATGGAGGAATGTTTGGATTAGGAGAACCAAATACAGCTTATGCACAATATTTTATAGGTAATTCATATTTAAAACCATTAACAAAACTAGGAGAATCAGTAGTATCTCTTGCAAATGTAACATTTGAACCAAAATGTAGAAATAATTGGCATATACATCATGCAAAATCTGGAGGAGGACAAATTTTAATTTGTGCTGAAGGAGAAGGATGGTATCAAGAAGAAGGAAAAGAAGCTAGAAGTTTAAAACCAGGTGATATAGTTGTAATACCAGCAAATGTAAAACATTGGCATGGTGCAAAACAGGATTCTTGGTTTTCTCATATAGCAGTAGAAGTACCAGGAGAAGAAACTTCAAATGAATGGTGTGAGCCAGTAAGTGATGAAGAATATAACAAATTGTAATAAATTAAAATTTAATATCAGCAAATAATAAAATATATGAAAACAAATAAACTAATAAAAGATTAGGAGGAAAAAAGATTTGTTTGATGTCATAATAATTGGCGCTGGACCAGCAGGAGTATCAGCAAGCTTATATACAAAAAGAGGAAATAAAGAAACATTAATAATAACTAGCGAAAATTCTACTCTACAAGAAGTTAATAAGATAGAAAACTATTATGGCTTTGAAAATGGAATAAGTGGAAAAGAACTATATAATGCAGGAATAAAACAAGCAGAGAAATTGGGTGTACTAATAAAAAAAGAAGAAGTACTAAGCATTAAAATAAAAGAAAAAGGTTTTGAAGTAATTACCAATAAATCTACATATGAATCAAAAGCTGTAATTATTGCAGTAGGAAACAAAAAAAATAAAGTTAAAATCAAAGGTATAAAAGAATTTGAAGGAAAAGGTGTTAGCTATTGTGCTATATGTGATGGATTTTTTTATAGAAATAGAGAAGTTGCAGTAATTGGAAGCGGTAATTATGCTATATCAGAGACAAATGACCTAATAAATGTGGCAAAAAAAGTCACAATATTAACAAATGGTGAAAAAGCACCTGAATTTAGAGCTGATAATGTAGAGATAAATTCTAAGCCAATAGAAGAAGTCAAAGGTAAAGATAAAGTAGAAAGTATAGTTTTTAATGATAGGTCTACAATAAAAACTGATGGAATATTTGTAGCTCAAGGTACAGCAGGAGGTTTTGAACTAGCTAAGAAACTAGGATTATTAATTAAAGATAATTATATAGTTGTAAATGAAAACATGGAAACAAACATAAAAGGTATATATGCATGTGGAGATTGTACAGGAGGTCTATTACAAGTGTCAAAAGCAGTTTACCAAGGTACAGTTGCAGGATTAGAGGTTATAAAGTTTTTAAATTTTATAAGAATTTAATATATAACTGATTTTAAAATAAAAGGAAGTTAGGCCTTTATAATTTTAAAAAACCTTTCTTCCTTTTTCGTGCTATTTGATGAATCTATGAATTCTATATTACCTTTGGTTGTACAAGTACTAATTAAATTATTTTCAGTTAAAACATCCTTTAAATGCTTTGCTAAATAAGGTGCACCATTATAAAATTTAACTTTACCCAAAACATCTTCAATTAAATCTTGTATTAGTGGATAATGTGTACAACCCAAAACTACATTTTCTATTTTTCCTTTATATTGTCCTAAATGATTTACTAAATATTCCCTTATTTTTTCTTTATTACCTTCTTCTATTATATCAGCTAAGCCTACACAAGGTAGCAATGTTGTTTTATGGTTATCATATTTATGATATAAAAGGTTAAACTTTTCACTCTCAATAGTTCCTTTGGTTGCCATTACTAAGGTAGAACCATTATATGAATAGTCATAAACCATTTTATATGCTGGTTCTATTGCTATAAATGGTATATTGGGATACTTTTCTCTAAGATGTTTAGCAGATTTAGCACTTGCAGTATTACATGCTATTACAATTGCTTTGCAATTTTTTTCTATAAATAGATTTACTATATTTTCACAAAAACAATTTATTTGTTCATCTGTTTTGTCTCCATATGGATTATTTTTAGAATCGCTAAAATATATGTACTCCTCATCTGGCAATATTTTTAATATTTCTTTTAAAACAGTAACTCCGCCTATACCAGAGTCAAAAACACCTATTTTTCCATCTTTATTCATTATTAATTTCATTCCTTTCTTAAGTTACAAATTTGGTTGAAAAAAATATAATTTTATATACTTAATTTCGATATATTATAGCACTAATTATATTCTTATAAAAGTCTTCTTAGAAAAAAGAATTGATTGAATTGTTTAAAAAAGCAAGATTATCAAAAATATAAAATTGTATTGAAGTAATTTTAAACTTATGATATTATGCATAATAAGAAGAAAATAAACTTAATTATTAAATAAAAAATGATTTATAAGAGGAGGTGAAAGATGTGCAAGATAAAACAAAAAACATAATAATTATCATTGAAACTATAGCTATAGTTGTTTTAATAATATTTTTGATATTATCAAGTAATGAAGTAAATACAAATACAGAAAATAACAATAGTATACAAAATTCAAACACTATAAATAATGAAGCAGGCTCAGAAAATGCAGAAAAAAAAGAATATATAAAAACTTATAATATTGTTGAAAAATTAGACATAACTGATGAAACCGGAAATTATGATTTTTATGTGGTAAAACAATTTCAAGATAATGATGAACCAGTACTAATTAAAGTTGCAAATACATATGATTTAGAACAAGGAGAAAATTACGAATTTGTATTATATGGAGTTAAAGAAGACGGAAAATACTATACTCAAAATGAGATTTTTGATAATTTTGAAATAATCGATATTAGAGAAACTGATAAACAAGGCTTAGAACAAACACAAGATTTTTAAAAACTTAATATTAATCAAAATAATTGACTAATTTTTGCATTTATATTATAATGGCAACAATGTTTTAAATATATATAAATTATGGAGGAAATCATGCGTAACTTTTTAAAAGGAATTATAGTAGGAATAGGTGGAATTGCACCAGGATTAAGTGGAAGTGTATTATTAGTAATTTTAGGATTATATCAAAAAACAATATCAGCAATAGGAACATTATTTAAAAATTTTAAGAAAAATGTAACATTTTTAGTACCTTTGTTTTTAGGTTTTGGAGTAGGTGTAATCTTATTTAGTAAAATTGTAGATTTTTTATTAGGAAATTATGAAATGTATACAAGGTTTGCTTTTTTAGGATTAGTATTAGGAACAATACCATTATTTTATAAAGAAGTAAAAAAGGAAGGTTTTAAGAAAAAGTATTATTGGTTAATGTTAATATCTGCATTGGCTGGCTTAGCTCTATTTTCTTTTAATAAAGATTTATTCCCAGTAATAACTAACCCTAATTTATTTCAATCAGTATTGTTAGGTATTGCAGTTGCAGGGTCTTCAATAATACCAGGTGTAGATAGTGCAGTAATATTATCTACTTTAGGGTTATATGAATTATATGTAAGTTCATTAGCAAATTTTGACTTATCTGTTTTAATTCCTGCTGGAGTAGGATTAGTAATAGGAGTGTTAGTAATATCATTTATAGTAAATAAATTATTAAGTAAATATTATACAATAACATTCTCAATAATATTTGGATTATTTTTATCAATCATTCCAAATGTTTTAAATGAAAGTTGTGTGTTAGGCTTTAATATTGATTCAGTTATATCTATAGTAATACTAATAATTGGATTTGCTTTCTCATACTTTTTAGGAGATGTTAAAGCAAATATAGCAAAAATAAAATTACTAGCAGAAAAAATAAAAAAAGTAAAAAATGATGGTAATGCTAGGAAAGCAAATGGATAATTAAAAACATATATTCCGATAAAGGAATTAAGAAAAATAATTTATAAAATGAATAAGAATGTTGGAAAATGTTGCAACTTTTACACAAGAAAGTTGTAACATTTTTTATGATATAGGAAAATGAATCTACAGCTTATAAATATCAAAATTTTTAATTACATTAAAACTGTAAATTAAAACCCAAGAAAATATCACTTAGAATATAAAAATACATGTAACAACTTGCTATTTTTTATATTGTGTAGTAAAATGAAGTTGAAAAAAAACAAAAGGAGTTATTTACATGAACTTAAATTTAAAAGATAAAAAAATATTTAATAGTTTTAAATATGCATTTGAAGGAATATTATCATCACTAAAAACAGAGAAAAACATGAAATTCCATATGCTAGCAATGATACTTGTAATTATACTTGGAATTTATTTTAAAATAAATAAAGTTGAATGGTGTATTTGTATTATATGCATAGTTTTAGTCATTTCAACAGAGTTAGTTAATACAGCTATAGAAACAGTTGTAGATATGATTTGCCCTGAAAAAAATGATAAAGCAAAACTAGCAAAAGATGTAGCTGCTGGTGCTGTATTGGTACTTGCATTAGGAGCAATAGCAATAGGGTTAATAATATTTTTGCCTAAAGTTCTTGCATTATTTTAAATTGCAGTATTTTAAAAGCCAAAAGCAAAAATTTTTTAAAAAAATATTAGTTGAACAATATTCATTAACATAATAGTCACTTAAAAGTCACTTAATTCATATAAAATAAAATTAGGGTGGTAATATGAAAATAATAAAAAGAATAATAATAATTTTACTATTAATTGCAATATTTATGGGAACATTCATAATATATAAAGGATATGATAAATACAAAGAAGCATTAGATGAAATAAGTGTAAAAGATAAAATAGCAGAAATAAAATCCAAAGATAATTATACAAAAATAGAAGATTTACCCAAATTTTATTTAAATGCTGTAATAGCTGTAGAAGATCATAGATTTTATAATCATGGTGCTATAGACCCAATTGGAATTGCCAGAGCTATGTGGACAAATATAAAATCTTTTAAACTAAAAGAAGGTGGAAGCAGTATAACACAGCAATTAGCAAAAAATATTTATTTTACCCAAGAAAAAACTGCTCTAAGAAAGATTTCAGAGATTTTTATGGCTTATGAAATTGAAAGAAATTGTAGCAAAGATGAGATATTAGAACTGTATGTTAATACAAGTTATTTTGGAGATGGCTACTACTGTGTAAGAGATGCTGCAGAAGGATATTTTGGTAAAGAACCAAAAGATATGGATGAATATGAGAGTAGTATGCTTGCTGGAATTCCAAATGCACCATCAGTATATGCCCCAACTAAAAATCCTGATTTAGCTTCTCAACGTCAGAGACAAGTGTTAGAAAAAATGGTTAAATATGGTTATATTTCAGAAGAAGAAAAAGAAAATATAATAGATAGTCACGACGTAGAAAATATTGTAGATAATGTAGAAAACGTACAATAAAAGAAAATGAAGTATAAGTTTGCATAAGTTTATACTTCATTTTTAGATTTATCAGTAAATAATTTTTCAAAAGGCCCAATTATTTTATATAAAGATGGAGATTATATAAGTTGCTAATGGAACAACTTTAGGGGCTTACAATGGGATTGGTGTGACATATATGTTAGCAATATTAGATAGTAACTTACAAAAATGCATATTTTCCTTATTGCTCTTTGAATCAGAATGTGATATAAATAATAAAGGAGACAAACAAAGAAAGGACAGTATAAACATGAAAGATATAATAACGATGAAAAGCCTTACTAGAGAAAAAATAAATAATTTAACAGATATCCAATTATATAATATACTGTTTGGACCAGTTATAGAACAAAACAAAGAAATAGAGAGGTATACAAGAGAACAAATGTCTCAAACAGCAATTGCTGTTTTTGGAGCAACTGCAGCACCTATAAAAAGAAGAATGGAAAGAATAGCTCAAATAGTAAATGAGAAAAAACCTGCATTAATTATATTTAGTGGAGGACATAGCTGGGATGGAATAAATCCTAAAACATATCCTCAAGAAGAAATAAGAGAAAAATGGGCTACAAAAAAATATATGCATACAGTTGAAAATAGGACTCAAAAATTTATTGAATTTTTTCCTGTCTTAAAACATTATGCTTTTGAACAGATGGAAGAAAGCTGGAATAAAAAGCAAAAGAAGACAAAAGGAAGTTTTAATGAAAACTTACAACAACTTTTAGGTGAAACTATAGACCAGTTTTTGAATAGAATACAAAATAACGAAAAATCAAAAGAAAGGGTCTTTAAACAGTATCAAGAATATAAAGATGCTAATAAAGATCAAGAACATTTATCTTTTAAACAATGGTTAGAAGGTTATGCACGTGACATATTTGCAAAACAATATATATTAAACCAATTAACAGAAGCAGATATTATGAATGTTGTTTGGAATGAAGTCTATAATGGAGAAAAAAAGGGTATAAGAGTTGCTTTAGATAGAACATCTAATGACACATCAGAAAATGCTAGAAATTGTTTACAAATTCTACAACAAGCAAAAAATAGAAATATAAAAACATTAGCGATAGTGAATGAATGGCCATATTTACTTAGAGCTGTACTAACAACAAAAAAATTAATTGAAGAAAATGGTTTAAACATAAAATTAATAGGAATTGCAGCAGATAGATGTAAAAATATTGGAATTGAGTATGAAGATATGGAAGAATATAGAAGTAAATCTAATACAGGATTAAGGGCTCAAATAATAAAAATGGCTGAATATCAAGATGTTGCAGACTCAGATGTAACAAAATATTATAAAATGAAAAGTATAGTTTCAGGAGGACCTACTGTTTATATTAATGGAAAAGAGTACAATATAGGAGGACTAGAAAGATAAAAAAACAAAGATTTTTTAGTGTAAAGTCACTTAAAAAATCTTTGTTTTATATATTTATATAATAGGAAAGTTATATTTTTATAATAAAAAATTAATAATTCAAAATTTTAAGTCTTTTTTTTCCACTTCATACTAATTTTTTCTTGAGCTATCTCCTTTTTTGGAGAAATAAAACTAGCACGATACTCTTGTTTCCAAACAGGAGATACGAAAAATCCATTACCTTTAGTATTAAATGCTGGAGCAATAGGGGAAGTGAAAGGAACACCAAAAGACTTTAAACTACATAGAGAAGTAATATATATTAATAATCCTGCACCGATACCTAAAAAACCAGCTGTAAATCCCAAGGCTATAAATAAATATTTAAAGACACGAAGATGAAATCCAAAAGAAAAATCTGGAATAGCAAAAGAAGCAATACCAGTAATAGCAACTACAATCATAAGAGTAGGGCTTACAATACCAGCATTAACTGCAGCATCACCTAAAATCAGAGCACCTACAATTCCGATAGTCGAAGCAACAGGAGTTGGAACACGAAGACCAGCTTCTCTAATTAATTCAAAAGAAAATTCCATAAGTAGTAATTCAAAAATTATAGGAAAAGGTACATTTTCTCTTGCGGATAAAATTGAGAAAAGTAATTCAGTAGGTAATATTTCTTGATGAAAACTAGTAATTGCAATATATATTCCGTGGCATAAGTAAAGTGATTAGAGCAGCTAAAAGACGGATGATACGTAGAAAATTTGCAAATAAAGGCCTTAAATTTGTATCTTCTGGTGAAAACAAGAAATCTTCAATTGTTGTAGGCATAATTAATGCATAAGGATTACCATTGACTAAAATGACGACTCTACCTTGCAGTAAATATTTACAACATTTATCAGGCCTTTCAGTTGAAATTACTTGAGGAATACTATAACTTTTATCTTCTTCAAGCAATTGTTCTAATTGACCTGTTGAAAGTAAAGAATCAATATCCAGATTATTAAGTCTATATTTTACTTCTGCAACCAAGTCACCATTAGCAATATTTTGCATATAGCATATGCCACATTTTGTCTGAGTAATTTTTCCAACAGGAATATTTTCAATTACCAAGTTTTCATTATTTATAATACGTCTAAGAAGAGAAGTGTTTGTTCTAATATTTTCAATAAAACCTTCTTGAGGTCCTTTTATGATTGTTTCATTTTCGGGTTTTTCGATTCCTCGATGTTTATAGCCCTTAACATCAATGTCAAATGCAATATTTAAAGTATCAATAAAAAGCAAACAATCTCCCATATTTATACCAGAATACACTTCAGAAAAATCTTCAACTTTTTTTACACTATTTTGAGTAAGTAATCTATTATCAAGGTAATCCTCTAAATTATTTTGAAGATTTGGATTGTTAACATGTTTTGGAAACATTAAAGGCTTTAAAATAAAATCATTAATTGAGATAGAATCTACTAAGCCGTCAAAATAGATAATAAAACTTTTATAAGTATTATTTAAAGCTCTTGTTTCAAATTCTCTAATAACAATGTCACTATTTATTAAAGAATTATATTTGCTTTGTAATAATTCTAAATTCTCTTTAATATTTGGAAATACTTTAGGTTTAAATTCTTTATCAATTTCAGGTTTTTTAACATTAATTTCAGTATTAGAAATTGAAAAATTATAAGATTCATTATATTTAAATAAATTATAAAAAAAATTCTTGATATTCATACTTATAATATTTTCAAATATGAAAAAAATATTCAAACTTTAACAATTTTATTGCCAAAAAAGTGAAAATCATGATATAATTAAATTGTACCTTAAGGAGGAAATGAAATAAGCAATGAAAGATAAAATTATAATTATATTATTAACAATAATAGTAATTATCTTAATGGCAATAATTGGTGTTTTTGGTTATGTAATATATAATGAAACATCTTTAAATGAAACAGTAGACATGATTGGTGAAATTGTACATCCTATTTTAGGATATAATCACAAGAACTCAGAAGACACTACTTCAAATATTGATGATATTATAATAGATGAACCAGTAATAGAAAAAGAACAATCAGCAGTTTCAAAGAACAAAAATTTTTATAATCAATTAGGAAATTATGCAAAAATAATATATGATAAACTATATGAAAATAAAGAAAATTTAAAAACAGGAACATACACTATAGAATTTGGAGATACTTTTTCAGAACTTTTAAAACAGGAAAATGGAAGTGAACAATTGCAAAAAGAATATCAATCAGCAATAGAAACATTAGTATATGAAAATCCAGAAATCTTTTATTTAGAAGTAACAAAAATGTACATAAATATAGAAAAAATAACTAAGATAACAGGTGTTAAATATAATGTATATATAAACAATGGAGAATCAACAACATATCTATCAGAGGGATTTTCTTCAAAAGAAGATGTAAATGCTTGTGAAGCACAATTAGAAGCAATAAAAAATCAAATACTTGCACAAATTAATGGAAAAAGTGATTATGATAAAATAAAATTTATTCATGATTATTTAATAGATAATGTAGAATATGATACAACACTAACTGATATAAATATTTATAATATATATGGTGCACTTGTATCAAAAAAATGTGTATGTGAAGGATATGCAAAAGCATTTAAATACTTACTAGATGAAGCTGGTATTGATAATTTGATTGTAATAGGAGTAGGAACAAATAGTAGTGGTCAAACAGAAGATCATGCATGGAATTATGTCAAAATTAATAATAATTGGTATGCAGTTGATGTTACATGGGATGACCCTGTAATAATTGGAGGGGGAAGATTAACAGATACTTTAAGATATAGATATTTCTTAAAAGGAAGTAATACAATGAATGCAAACCATGAGTCAATTGGAAATTTTACAGAAAATGGTCAGGTATATACTTATCCTACATTAAGTGTTAGTGATTATCAATAAAAAATAAATAAGAGGTTGCAATTATAGCAACCTCTTATTCTCCTCAATAATTCACATATATTTCACAATTGTAATATATAATAATAACATACTATAAATGCCAGACAGGCATCAAATTGACAAAAAATCACAATTATGATATATTTGCCATGATGAATTGAATATATAATTTTAAGGAAACATTTCAAAAATAAATATAATATATAAAATATTTTTGAACTACAAATTCCTTAGAAAGGAATAAAAAATATGAAAAAAACAGTACATATAGGAATGGACGTAGGCTCAACAACAGTAAAAATTGTAGTAATGAATGAAAAGCTAGAAGAAATATATACAACATATGAAAGACACTTTTCAGACACAAAAAATACAGTATGTAAGGTATTAGAAGATTTAGTAAAAAAATACAAAGATAATGATTTTACAATAGCCTTAACAGGTTCAGGAGCAATGAGTACAGCTAAATTCTTAGACGTACCATTCATTCAAGAAGTAGTAGCTTGTAAAAGAGCTGTAGAGAAATATATTCCACAAACAGATGTTGTAATCGAATTAGGTGGAGAAGATGCCAAAATAATTTATTTTGGAAAATCAATAGAACAACGTATGAATGGAACATGCGCAGGAGGAACAGGAGCATTTTTAGACCAAATGGCATCTTTATTAAATACAGACACAGCTGGATTAAATGAACTTGCTAAAGGATACCAGACAATATATCCAATAGCATCACGCTGTGGAGTATTTGCAAAGACAGATGTTCAACCATTATTAAATGAAGGAGCAGCAAAAGAAGATATTGCTGTTTCAATTTTGCAAGCAGTAGTAAATCAAACTATTAGTGGACTTGCGTGTGGAAGACCAATCCGTGGAAATGTTGCATTTTTAGGTGGTCCATTGACATATTTACCAGAACTAAGAAAAAGATTTGTAGAAACATTACATTTAACACCTGAGCAAACAATTGTGCCAGAAGAAGCACATTTGTTAGTTGCAAAAGGTGCTTGTTTAGATGCAAAAGATATGACTCCAATAAGTGTAGAAAAATTAAAAAGCAAAATTCAAGTATTAAGAGTTTCTAAAGATACAACAACACAACCATTAAAACCATTATTTAAAACAAATATAGAATATGAAGAGTTTAAAACAAGACATGAGAAAGATAAAGTCAAGATAAAACCTTTATCAGAACATAAAGGAGACTGCTTTGTAGGAATAGATGCAGGTTCAACAACATCAAAATTAGTAGTAATAGATAGAGATGGAACATTACTTTATTCTTCATATAAAAGTAATGAAGGAAAGCCACTAGAAAGTATTATAGAAATGCTAAGAGAATTATATGCAGTATTGCCAGAAAAAGCAACAATCAGATATAGTGGAGTAACAGGATATGGAGAAAAACTAATTCAAACAGCATTAAATGTTGATTTAAATGAAATTGAAACAATTGCACATTATACAGCAGCAAAAAAATTCGAGCCCAAAGTTACAAGTATTGTAGACATTGGTGGTCAAGACATGAAATATATAAAACTAAAGAATAATACAATTGATAACATCATGTTAAATGAAGCATGTTCATCAGGATGTGGTTCATTTATAGAAACTTTTGCTAAAAGCTTAAATTTAAGTATAGAGGAATTTGTAAATGAGGCTTTAAGTGCTCAAAATCCTGTAGATTTAGGTTCAAGATGCACAGTATTCATGAACTCAAAAATAAAGCAAGCACAAAAAGAAGGATACTCAGTAGGAGATATTTCGGCAGGACTTTCATATTCAGTAATTAAAAATGCAATACAAAAAGTAATGAAAATAAGAGATACTAAAAAACTTGGAAGCCACATTGTAGTACAAGGTGGAACTTTCTATAATGAAGCAGTTTTAAGAGCTTTTGAATTAATAGTTGGCAGAAATGTTATAAGACCAGATATTGCAGGACTTATGGGAGCTTATGGTATGGCATTACTTGCTTGTGAACAATATGAAGCAAATATGGATATGGAATATAAATCTACATTAGCAACAGAGGAGCAAATTGACAAATTAGACATAAAAGTTTCACATACAAGATGTAATGGATGTGAAAACCATTGTCAATTAACAATAAACAAATTCAGCAATGGAAAAAGATATATATCTGGAAACAGATGTGAAAAAGGAGAAGGAATTGTAAACAAAAATTCAGAACTTCCAAATCTAGTAAAATATAAGTATGAGAGAATTTTTGATTATACTCCATTAGAAGAAAAAGATGCACCAAGAGGAACCATAGGAATACCAAGAGTACTAAATATGTATGAAGATTATCCCTTCTGGTTTACTTTATTTACAAACCTTGGATTTAGAGTAATAATTTCAGATAAAAGTACAAGAAAAATCTATGAAAAGGGTATAGAATCAATGCCTTCTGAATCTGTATGTTATCCAGCAAAATTATCACATGGACATATTATTAGTTTAATAGAAAAAGGAATAAAAACAATATTTTATCCTTGTATGCCATATTCAAGAAAAGAATTTTCAGATGCAAATAACAGATATAATTGTCCAATAGTAATATCTTATTCAGAAGTAATAAAAAATAATGTTGAAGAATTAAAGACAAATAACATAAAATTCATGAATCCATTCTTACCATTTGAGTCTAAGCAATTAATGGAAAGAATGTTAGAATTAGATGAGTTTAAAGAATATAAATTCACTAAAAAAGAATTGAAAAATGCAATAGCTAAGGCTCAAGCAGAATATCAAAAATGCAGAGAAGATATACATAATAAAGGAAAAGAAACACTAGAATATATTGAAAAACATAATTTAAAAGGTATTGTGTTAGCTGGAAGACCTTATCATATAGATCCAGAAATTAATCATGGAATAGATTCATTAATTACGAGTTTTGGAATGTGTGTATTAACAGAAGATAGTGTTTCAGATAAAACATTACCAGAAAGACCTTTACGTGTTGTAGACCAATGGATGTTCCATTCAAGATTATATGCAGCAGCAGATTTTGTTGGAAGACATGACAATTTAGAACTTGTTCAAATAAATTCATTTGGCTGTGGAGTTGATGCAGTTACAACAGACCAAGTTGAAGAAATATTAACAAGTTATGGAAAAATGTATACATTAATAAAAATAGATGAAGTAAATAACCTAGGAGCTGTTAGAATTCGTTTACGTTCACTACTTGCAAGCATAAATAAACGTTTAAATGCAAAAAAAGATGCAACTGCTACTGGAAAATATGAACTAAATAGGAAACCATTTACAGAGGAAATGAAAGAACAATATACAGTTTTATTCCCTCAAATGGCACCAATTCATTTTGAATTTTTAGAGCCAATATTAAAAAGTGAAGGATATAAGGCAAAACTATTAAGAGAATGTACGCCACATACTATAGAAACAGGACTTAAATATGTAAATAATGATGCATGTTATCCTTCAATAATAACAACAGGTCAATTTATAGAAGCTTTAGAAAGTGGAGAATATGATGTAAATAAAACAGCATTAATAATGTCACAAACAGGTGGAGGCTGTAGAGCAACAAACTACATAGGATTTATACGTAAAGCATTAAAAGATGCAGGATTTGAACAAGTTCCAGTAATATCATTTAATGTTGTTGGAATGGAGAAAAACCCAGGATTTAAATTAACATTCTCTTTAGTTGAGAAATTATTAAGAGGAATGGTTTATGCAGATTTATTGCAGAAAATGCTATATAAAAATAGAGCATATGAGAAAAATAAGGGAGAAACAGAAAAACTATTTAATGAATGGATGAAAAAAGCGATAGACCTAACTATAAATGGAAAAAGCAAAGATGTTTCAAAAAGCATTTACCAAATAGTAGAAGATTTTGAAAAAATTGAATGGCAACCAAATTTAGAAAAGCCTAGAGTTGGAATAGTTGGAGAAATTTTAATAAAATATCACCCATTTGGAAATAATTATGTTGCAAAATTATTAGAACAAGAAGGTGCAGAAGTAGTACTTCCAGACTTTTTAGGATTTGTTAAATTTATTGCAAGTAATAAAGTTATTTCAAATCAAATGCTAAAAAATGACTATAAAAAGGCATGGCTATTCAAAGCTGCAATTGGTTTAATAGATGTATTTGAAAAAGATGTAAAAAAAGCCTTAGAAAATTCTAAAAAGGGTTATTTACCAACTTCAAATATATGGCATTTAGCAGATAATGTCAAATCTGTACTATCAACAGGAAATCAAACTGGTGAAGGTTGGTTTTTAACAGCTGAAATGCTTGAATATATGGAAAATGATATTCCAAATATAGTTTGTGTTCAACCTTTTGCTTGTTTGCCAAACCATGTTGTAGGAAAAGGTGTTATAAAAACAATTAGGAATATGTACCCAGATGCAAATATAGTTCCTGTTGATTATGACCCAGGTGCTAGTGAGGCAAATCAAGCTAATAGAATAAAACTACTTATGACTGTTGCAAAAGATAATTTGAAGTTAAAACAAAAGGAAAGAAAAGCAATAGAAAAAGAAAATAATTCTAAAAAGAAAGTTGAAGAAAAATTATGATAATACAAATTGAACAATATATTGCATTGTTTTTTATATATTCATTTGCTGGATGGTTGATGGAATCAGTAAGTGACACAATAAGAAAGAAAAAGTTTGTAAACAGAGGATTCTTGATAGGTCCATATTGTCCAATCTATGGAGCTGGAGTTATTTTAATAACAATACTTTTGAGAAAATATAGAGAAGATATATTAGCAACATTTTTCATGTCAATAATAATTTGTGGTGTACTTGAATATATGACAAGCTATATAATGGAAAAAATATTTAAAGCAAGATGGTGGGACTATAGTAACCGTAAATTTAACATAAATGGGCGTATTTGTCTAGAAACACTTATTCCATTTGGAATAGCTGGAACATTTATTACAATAGTAATAAATCCATTTTTATTAAAATATATATCTATGGTACCAGATTTAGTTATGCATATATTTACAGTAGTTTTCTTAGCAATTTATTTTACTGATATGATTGTATCATTGAAAATAATTCTTAACTTAAAAGAGATGTCAAGGGAATTCAAAGACAATACGATTGAAATTTCAGATAAAGTTAAAAAGATTATTAAAAGCAAATTACGCATGTATAGAAGATTAGTAAGAGCATTCCCTAGAATTAAAGAAAATGTATTATATAATAAATGGGATGAAATAAAGAAGAAAATTGAAGAATCTAAAGAAGAAATTGCTAATAAAATTGATACCTCAAAAGAAGAAATAATTTCTAAAATTGATATATCTAAGAAAAAAATAAAAAAAGACTTGAAGAAATTAAAAATGAATTTAGATCGGAAGAGCGTCGTGTAGGGAAAGAGTGTAGAT